>CAJXRJ010000163.1 GCA_913058555.1 uncultured bacterium | reverse complement strand
TCCCCCGCCCGCTCCCCTTGCATCATGGAATGCAGGTGCTTGTGGCTGCGTTCCGCGGCGGTCATCCGGCCGCTCGCCGTTCCAGGATGCGCCCCATCGGCCACGGCTGCGGCGGCCTTCGCGCGGTGACGCATGAGCGGCCCATGGGGATCGAGAAGGGGCTCGAGGCTCAAGCCCATGTCCAAGAAGCGCTCCACGGCGTCAGCTCCGTGACGGTCGGAGTGCGCCTGAATGCGCCTGGCGTGCTCCCCGAACCGATCGAGCATGCGCCGCTCGGTGGGAGCGAACCACGCGTTGTTCCGGAAGAAATCCGCATGCCCCATGACGTGGGCCATGACGAGCTTCTGCTCCATCAAGCTGTTCGAGCGCACCAGGTAGGCGATCGTCGGATCGTTGTTGATCACGAGCTCGTAGATCTTCGAAAGGCCCCAGTCGTACCCCTTCGCCAGCCGCTCGTAGTCCATTCCGAAGCGCCAGGACGCGTACCGCACGGGGAAGCCCCCATACGCGGCCACGGCGTTCACGTCCGCGGCGTCCAGCATCTCGAATACGACCTCGAAGAAGGTCAGACCGGCGTCCTGTGCGGCCGCTTCCGCGCGGCGGGCCGCATCCATGAGGTGCGGGGGCAATGAGGGACCAGAGACCATTAGCGCCCCTGACCTAAAAAGGCCTTGATGGCGTCCGGGATGCCGCCCCGGTCGCTCACGGAACTCGTCACCAGGCGTTCGTCGCCCCCAAAGGCCACGTCGAGGTCCTTCTTGAACTGCCCTGATCCGTAGGCGCTCTTCACCTGTCCGTAGCAGAACTGATTCACGCGCGGCAGCATCTCGTCGCGCACCATGGCAACGCAGCGATCCGTGTCCCGCGCGCTCCAGTTGTCGCCGTCCGAATAGTGGAACGGGTAGATGTTGTAGTCCTCGCTGCGGTACTGGTTGCGAATCTGATCAAGGCACAGCTCGTAAGCCGATGAGATCTTGGTCCCCCCTGATTCGCGCAGGTGGAAGAACGTGTCCTTGTCGACGACCTTGGCGGTGGCATCGTGAACGATGTAGACCACCTCCAGCGAGCGATACTGGCTCCGAAGCCACGTGTCGATCCAGAACGCTTGGATGCGGACGATGTCCTTCTGCTCGCGGCCCATGGACCCCGAGACGTCCATCATGTGGAACACGACGGCCGAAGACTCGGGACGGGGCTCTGGCCTACGGGCTCGGAATCTCTCGTCGTCGCGAATGGGCGTGACCACGGGATCCAATGGATCGAAGGCACCGGATGCAATCGTGCGCGCCAGGGCGCGCCGGTAGGTGCGCCGGAAGTGCCGCAGCGACTGCGGCCCCTGGGACCGGATCCCGCTCCAGCGGCCGCCCTCCACGAGCAGCTCGTCTTTGCCCTTCGGCTCAATGCGCGGGAGTTCGAGCTCCTCCCCGAGCATCTCCGCTAGCTCGGAGAGCTCGACCTCGGCCTCGAGAATGTGCTGCCCATCCTGCTCCCCCGCGCCGGGCCCGTGCCCCTCGCCGTTGGCCTTGCCATCCACGGGCTCCCCGGCTTCCCCATCCCCTTGCCCCACACCGCCCTCGTTGGAGCCGAACCGAAAGCGCGGGAGCTCGATCGAGGGGATCGGGATCGACACGACCTTGTCGCCCTGCTTCCCAACGAGCTCTGAGGACGACAGGTAGCGCCGCAGGTCACCGCGGATCTTGCCGCGGACCACGTCCTTGAAGCGCGCACGATCGCGCTCCATGCGGTAGATCTGCCGTCCCATGACCTAAGCCGCTTCCTCGTCGTCCTTGCCAGCACTGGCTTGACTCTCCGCGGCTTCGGCCTCGGCGCGCACAAAGAGACCCGCCACGTCCCGCAGGACGATTTCCGCCGATGCCTCGTCGTAGCCGAACCGCCGGCAGAGCCGGTCGCGGATCACCTTGATCTTTTCGTCCGTGTCTGGGTCGATCACCGACGAGACGAGGCTTGTCAGCTGAATGGAGTCGCGCCGATCCTCGAACAGCTTGAGCTCGAGCGCCCGGCGAAGGCGCCGGTTCTTCCGGTAGTCGAACTGCCCACCCTCGAGGTGGATCGCACCGATGTAGTTCATCAGCTCATGGCGGAAGTCATCTTTGCGAGCCTCGGGGATCTGCGTCTTCTCCTCGACGCTTCGCATGAGGCGCTCGTCGGGCTCACGCATGACGCCGTCTTCCCCGGCGACCCGCTCGCGGGTGGTATACGCCCGGATGTTGTCCAGGTACTTGGAGCACAGCCTGTCGAGGGCGTCCTCGTCGGCGGCGATGGCGGCTTCGACCTCCTCCCGGATGATCTGGTCGTAGGCCTCACGGACGACGCTCACGAGCTCGCGATAGCGCGTGCGCTGCTCATCCCCCGCGACCATGGAGTGCGCGCCCAGACCCAACTCGATCGCGTCCAGCACGTCCCGTGGACCGATAACGCGCTGGTCGGCCACCAGGCACGTGGCGATGCGATCCTGCACGTAGCGCGGACTGATCCCGTCGAGGCCCTCCCGCGGCGCCTGGGCTCGCAGCTCGAGCACTTCCTCCGACGTGAATCCGGGAACCTCGGCACCGTCATAGAGCCGCGCTTTTTGCTCGAGCGAAAGGCTCGGGTGCTTGGGATCCTCGAGGCGTGTCAGGACAGCCCAAAGCGAAGCGACCTCCAGTGAGTGTGGGCTTAGCTTGCGCCCGGGAGCACCTCGAACGCCAAATCGGCGCCGGTGGATCTCCGCCTCGTCCTGGATGCGCACGTTGTAGGGCACGTCGATGCGGATCGTCCGATCCCGGAATGCCTCCATGAGCTCGTTGTTCTGCAGCCTGCGGAACTCCGGCTCGTTCGTGTGCCCGAGGATCACTTCGTCGATGTGAGTCGACTGGAACTTCTTCGGCTTGATCGAATGCTCTTGGGTGGCCCCGAGCAGGTCGTACAGGAACGCGACGTCCAGTTTCAAGACTTCGATGAACTCGAGCATGCCGCGGTTCGCAACGTTGAATTCTCCGTCGAAGTTGAACGCGCGCGGGTCGCTGTCTGAACCGTACTCCGCGATCTTGCGGTAGTTCAGATCGCCGGTCAGTTCCGTGCTGTCCTGGTTCTTTTCATCCTTGGGCTGGAACGTTCCGATGCCCACACGCGCGGCCTCTGAGAATGCGAATCGGCGTACCCGGACGTGCCCCATCGCCTTCTCCCAGGAACCGTCATAGCGGTCCATGAGTTCGTTGAGCCAGAACTGGGAGACCGGATCGAGCGCGCCGTCGATGCGGATCGTGTCCTCGCGCTGGGCCTTCGCGTTGAGCGCAGATTCCATCGCCGGCCGTGCGCTCTCGGGCATCAAGAACAGCGGGTCTTGGTTCATCGGCGATGGGATGACCTGGCCGTCAATGTGCCAGTCGAAGGTATAGATCGCCCCTGCATCCGTCTTCGTGTAGGCCTCGAGGCCTCGCTTGAGGAGTCGAGCAATCGTGCTCTTGGCGGAGCCCACCGGGCCGTGCAGGAGGATGATCCGCCGCTCCGGACCAAGCCCCCGTGCCCCCGCGCGAATCGTCATCACAAGGTCGTGGAGCGATTGATCTAGGCCGAAGACCGCGTCGGGCCCCACGCCATCTCCGCCATGGCGGGCGGCGCCGAGGGGGTCGTCGAACAGGCGGTAACGGGGAACGCTGGCCCCCTGTGAAGCCCGGCGCTGCTGTCCCCCATTCCTGGTGCCATCCCCCGCAACCTGGCCGAAGGAAGCGATCATGTCGGACATACGCTGCCACGCGTTCCGCGCCAGAGCAGGATCTCCGTCGACCTTGGCTAGGTATTCCTCAAGGGTCCCTGACCATTCAGGGGCATCGAGCGCCTCACGTGCCGCCGCCTCTCTGGCGATGGCCGAGAGCCCTGCCGGAGGAACAGGGCTGCCCGGCTGTGGATCGTTGGGAGTCGGGTGCGGATCCTTGGGGGCGAAGCTGTCACTCATGGTCATTTGCGGCGTGTCGCCGGGGTCGGAGCGCGGGACACGCCCCCAGGGGGGAGTCACGCGCGGACCCGGGAGGGGGAACCGGCCTCGGAACAGCGCCACACGTAAACCATGACTCTGAGCCGGAATCCGCTTCCCGATCGAACGCCGGGCCTCAGCTCAGCATCGGCACAGGCACTGCCTCGGCCTGAATCAGAGCCCCAAATCGGTCCCGCCGCCCTCCCGGCGGGGCCTCAAGGTCAATCGCCTGGGAACGGGACAGGACGAGCTCTCACTGGCTCGCCGGCGGGCTCAAGCCCATCAGATCCGCCCCAATGGCCCGTCCCGAGGAGGCCGCAATGTCCAAAACGGGCGGCTCGGCGGCGGCCTTCCCATCGGCACTCAAGACCAGCCTGACCCTGAGGGCCTCGCCAGGCCCAAGGCTCGGCAGCGTGGCCTCGCCCTTTCGGATGGGGCGATCCTGGAGCGCAACGGGGGCCCTTGGCGCGGCTCCACAGGCGATCCAACGATAGCTCTCACCGCGCACTCGCACGTCGAGCTGGATGCCTTGGGGCAATCGGAGTTCCTTGGCTGGCCCCCGGCTTGGGCCCGTGGGGCGAGACCCAGCGTTCTCGAGCATCAAGTCCACGACCCACGAGTTGGCGCCCATGCGACGCCAGACGGGCCCTGACCACTGAAGCTCCGGCAGCTCCCGAAGGGCGGCGGCCACCTCGGAGGCGAGCGCATCGGCTGTGGGCGGCGAACGGTGCTCGAGCTTCAGGCGCCCCTTCACAAAGGCCGCCAGGGATGCCGGTGGCGAATGAGGACCCAGGGGCGTGGGAACCGCACGAAGGACACAAGAGATCCGGGGGTCGGACAGCAGCAGGTCCGAGAGCGCCATGACATCGGGCCTGCTGGCCGGATAAGGACCAGCCTCTGCCCCATGGGTCTCGCGGGCTTCGTCCCAACGCCACGGGAAGTTCTGTTCGAATCCAGTGGTGCGCTCGGCTTCGCTACGAGCGCCCAGGGACTCCGTGAGCCGCTCCCCCGGTCCCAGGACGATGAGAACCGAAGACGTCGAGAGTCGACCTGCGACTCCCTCCTCCCTCAAGGCGCGCCCCAGTAGGGCGACCGCGTTCTCCATCGCGCTGTGGACGTGACCCAAGGGCGCCGACGTATCGGATCCGCGCACCATGCGTGCGGCCAACCCGTCTCCATCCGTCGGAGGTATCACGACGACCGTGGGTCCCGCAGGATGGCCCGCCCGCAGGTAGACGAGGCCCCCTGGAGTCTCCGCCGCGGACACGGGGACTTCGAGGGCCGCCGCAGCGGCGCGAACCCGTTCGCGGAAAGCTGCTGCACCCTGGCGACTCGACTCGCTTCGATCCTGAATCTTGGACCCTTGCGCATCGACGACTCCGCCTGGTGCCAGCGGTGAATCTACGGGAGTGGGTACCGGCTCTTGGGCCGCACGAACGCCCCCTGGCAAGACGACCCCAAGGGCAAAGACAAGAGCCGCCACGGCTACCAGGCAGAGGGCCTTCACGGACGCACCTCGCGCTCAACACCCAGGCCGCTCGGCCCCTTCGCACGCAGGGCGATGACGCCGCCCGGTGGAGCTTCGAGAATCCAGGTGACCGGTGCGGAGACGGCGCCGGGCCGCAGCTCGCCGAGGTTCGCGCACGCACCACCCACGACGATGGCGGCGTCGCATGCTGCCTCAAGGGAAAGCGTGACTCCGCCATTTGTCGCAGAGGACTCGTCGCCCGACGCCTCCGCGGTGGGCTTTTGCGCGACCGGTTCCAGGACCCCGCGGTTCGAAACCCGCGCCTGAATCCGCACGAGCGAGCCGTCGCGCTGCACGTCCAGTACCTCGATCTCGTACTTGGGAAGTGCCGCCAACACGCCTTCCACGAAGGGGGCCATGCCCTCCAAGGCGAACGCCAGCTGATCCGCCGGTGGGTTGACCTTCGTGAACGGCTCCCAGCCTCCCACCAAACCCGTGACGCCGCCCCCCAGGTCCACGGGGTGCCAGTCCACGAAGCCCGCGCCGCCGCGCACGTCGTCCAGCCACCGCATCCAGAGCGCACTGACGTCGTCTGGGGCACGGCCCATCTCCAGCAGGTCGCCGGACTGGTCCAAAGGCCGAGGGACAAACGCCGTCGCATCGGACGATCCTGCCAACGGCCGCCCGTCCATCCAAACGGCCGTTGGCCCCCACGGAGAGACCTCAACGACCGTGCCCCGGATCACCGCCTGGAGCCAATCTCCGAACGTCCCCGATGGTTTTGGCAAGGGCCCGGCGCTGGCCGACAGAGTCGAACGGCCGGTCGCCCGGGCAAAGCCCGCGACGAGCCGCGCCCTGAGGTCCAACACGCGCTCGCTTTTGTCGCCGTCCACGCACCCCCCGAAGAACCGTAGCCCCCCATGGTTGCCCGCGAAGATCATCGTCACCGTTGGATCGAGCTCGAGGACGAAGTCCGCCACCGCACGGGTCACCGGGTCCTCCATCGGACGCTCACCGCCCGAGCCGTCGGACGCGGGCCCCGGCCATCCCACCGGGAACGTACGCGCCCAGTCGACGCCTGCTCGGCCATCCTCGTTGTGCAGGCCGTCCGAATCGTCGTCTCGCCCCTCCCTCGTCAGGCGGTAGCGCGGTGCATCCCGCGGGCCTGCTCGGACCAACACCCGGCGATCGCTCGCCAGGCACCAATCCCCATCGGGGGCTTCGACCAGCATGTCGAGGGTCATGCCATCTCCATCCAGATCGTCCGGGGGATCCTCTTGATCCAGCCCATCCTGATCCTCGTCCGGGGACCAAGCCTCAAAGGCCGGGTCGATGGCCTCCCCAGCGGTGTACGACAGTGCATCAGGCGCGCACCTGGGAATTGCAACCACCCGCACGTCAGGCCGCAGCTCATCGAGGTGAAGCAAGAGGGCGTGGGCCGCGTGCAGGACAGCTTCACCGCCCACGAGGGACGTGCCGTCGGCGCCACCAAGGAGCAACACCGTGAGCGGCAGCCCAGCCCCAGAGCCGAACGGACGGGCGGCGAATTCGATACCTGTGACCGGAGCCCGCCCCTCCACCTCGGCCACCTGGACGAGTCGAATTCGGCCTCGGTCCACGTCCGCCCAGGATCGAAGAAGCGACTCCACTTCGACACCGGACGTATAGACGGACCCCGCGGGCGCCTGGAATCCGGCCGCCGCGGCACCGCCGGAACGTGACTCCGCAGCCGAGCGCTCAGAGGCGCCCGCTTTCAGCCCCGTCCAATAGACAAGGCACAGGCCCAAGAGGGCGATGATCGATCCAATGAGACGCACTGCCCATCCGATCGACAGGCCCTCGTAGGCCCCTTGATACCGACCCGCTGCGTATCGGCAGGAGGCCCCTCAGGTCCCAAAACGGGAGGGGTTTCCCCTTCGTGCCTGCGACGAGCACCTCCGAGCGGTCAGTCGTATTCGGCGGGAGACGAAGGGAAGCTCTGCCAGAGCGCGATCGACCCCGTGCCGTTGACCCGACGAATGTCGCCCCCCTCTGGCTGCGTCGCCACGAACCGAAGCTTTCCGTCGTACGGCTTGGACCACCGCGGCACCGTGCTGCTGCGCGGAT
The DNA here is from genome assembly GCA_913058555.1 of uncultured bacterium. Lineage (GTDB taxonomy): Bacteria > Planctomycetota > UBA1135 > UBA1135 > Saltatorellus. Next base: position 4,490 of record CAJXRJ010000163.1, on the reverse strand, counting down.
ACTCGATGATCGTGTCGTAGCGCGGCATCCCCAGGAGCCAAACAGCCGGCTGGAGGTTCACCACGTGGCGATAGTGGTAGGTAGGCGAAATCCCCTTGGCCAGGTCGAAGTCCTGGCCCTCCACGAAATCGACCTTGAAGGCACGCGGCGCCGTATTCAGCGGGACGTTGATCGTCTCCGGCTCCTCATCGATGAGGCGCTCGATCCGAATGACGTAGTAGCCTTCCGACAACGGGGTATTCGTGTTGTTGACGGGCACCTCGGGGATAGGCGCCACCACCGAGAAGGTGCAGTACTGCCCCACCAACGCCGCATGCACGGAGTAGACGCCCGGCGAGTCCTCCACCACATGAAGGTCTGAGTCGGGCCCCTTGGCGTACATACCGCGGATCCGCCCCGTGTCATCCTTGGCGCTTAGTCCGAACGTCATCCCTGTCACGGGTACGCCGTGATCGGTCACGATCAGAGTCATCGCCTTGGGCTTCAAGGCCGGCTCACGCACTAGCGCACCCGGGTCGTCGTCCGATGTGGCCGCGGCTGCGCCAGCCGCATCCTTCACAGGGGGCTGGGATGGGACCGCTGCTCGCCGCTCCAATTCCACGCCGCCACCCAAGGAGGCCGAGGGGGACTCTGACGGAACAAGGTCCGCGTCCATCGAAGCCCCATCCGCTGGTACGCCGTCAAGGAGCTCGGAACCTGAGGCAGCCGCGGTGTTGTCCAACGGCCAGAGGAAGGAGGCAGCCGCTCCCAGAAGGAGGAGGGCGACCGCCGCCGCCGCCGACTTCGCCACCGGCGACACAAGGTAGTGGCCCCGGGCTCCCGCCCCGGAAGAAGCCCCGGAAGAAGCCACCGAAGAAGCCACGGAAGAAGCCGCTGCAGGCGACGCGGCGAGCTCCTTGGAGAGAGAGAGCAGCTCGGCTGAGGGGACCACCGCAGCAAGACCAGCCAGTCCGAACTCGGGATGGAAGATCCCCCCTCGGACCAAGGACCGCTCCACGGAGTCGCGGCCTTCCTTCAGGTCCCGCTCGATCGTCCGAAGCCCGCGGCCCGTCCTTTTGGCGATCGCTTCGCTAGTGAGCCCTTCGAAGTACTTGAGCCTCAGGGCCGTTCCTTGCGAGAGCGGCAGGTCCGCCACCGCCATCCGAACGGAGTCTCGCACCTCTTGGAACTCGACGACATCCCCGGCCGCCTTGGACCCAAAGGGTCCCATGCCGGCGGACGCGACCTCTGCCTCATCGATCGAGTCAATGGAGACTTCGCGGCGCACGAGCTGCCTGCGATACTCGTCAATCTTCGCGTTTCTATCGTTGGATTCGAGAGCCATGGAAACGTCCTCCTGTGGTGATCCGGTCCAATTCAACCCGACCCAGCGGCGATGGGCGTCGATCTGGGAGACCCGGGGCGCACGCCAGGCCCAGGCGAGCCGATCCGGTGGAGACGAGGGAGAAAAGGGCGCTCCCCATCATGCTCGAATCGACCGGTAGCGACCGGGGGTACTGAGGAGATGCGCCGTGGATCGTCCTCGGAGGAAACACGGGGGACGTGGTCCGGGCCCATCGGAGCGGGAGCCTCCCGGTCCGAGTCAAGACTGGCTCTCTTCGCACCAGAGCTCGATCCGCATGAGCACGCAGGTCTTATCGTCCGTGCAGTGGATCTCAATTGCCTTGGTGTTCGGACACGTGATCGACTCTTTGCCACTGAAGACCTTGCCGTCCGGTAGGCGTTCGACTTCATAAGTGAAGACGCAGTTCCCGTGCTGATCGATCTTCCCATCGACGGTGACGGGTCCCGTCGAGACCCCATCGCAGATCTCGCCACACGGGCCACTCGGCTGGAGGTTCGTGACCGTGTATTGGGGGGAACAAGAAGCCATAAAGCGTTGGGTGCGCAGGGAAATGGGGCTGGAACAACTACTTCCAATAGGCTCAACGTATGGCAGCCAAAGACCCGCCAAGGATTCGCACCAAATTTTCCCACGCGCCGCTTGGCACTTCCGAATGGGCCGGTTCGCGCCTCACCAAGAGGTGCTCGACAGCCGCCGAGGTCGATCACGGCTTCGCCCACCCCATCAAATCGCCGGGCGGCAAGAAGGCCGGACACGTGGCCGGCCCCCCATCAGCTTCAGGCTGAGTCGTCCTGGGCGGCCCCAAGGGCGGCGGCCCCGACTCCTTTCTCAACGTCGGCGCCGCTCTCGGCATCCAGTGACACAACGGTCGGCGGTCCCTGGGCGCGAATCTCCTTGATCGGCTCGCCGGATTCATCGCCCCCATCTGGGTCTCCACCTGGGTCTCCACCTGGGTCTCCATCTGGCGACCCCGCATCACCGGCGCTCCCTTCGCTCAGGTCCCCCTGCGTGGACCCTGGCCCCGAGGAGGCCTTGGCTGACCCGGTGGACTCCGGTGCGAACTCGTCGATCTCATCGAGCTCCACGGAGACGAAGCGCGAGACGCCTTTCACCTGCATGGTGACGCCATAAAGGGCCTGGGCCGCCGCCATCGTGCCCTTGTTGTGGGTCACCACGATGAACTGCGTCGACTCGCGGAACCCGTCGAGCATGCCAAGGAAACGGTCGACGTTGGCATCATCCAACGCAGCGTCGACTTCGTCGAGGACGCAGAAGGGGCTCGGTCGCGCCTCGAAGACGGCGAACAGTAGGGCCAGCGCGGTCATCGTCCGCTGGCCGCCGGAGAGCAGGCCAATCTTGAGTAGCTCGCGCCCCGGTGGACGGGCGACGATCTCGACGCCCGCGTCGAGCACGTCCACGCCCTCCTCCAGAACGATGTCGGCCTTGCCGCCCCCGAAGAGCAACCGGAAGATGCGCTGGAAGTTGCCCCGCACCTCTTCAAAGGTCTCCACGAAGAGCCGGCGGCTTTCCTCGTCAATGGTCTTGATCGTGTCCATCAACGTCTTGCGGGCATCGGCCAGGTCGCCGCTTTGGGTCTCCAAGTGGTCGAGTCGGCCACCAACTTCCTCGAGCTCGTGCACGGCGTCCACGTTCACGGGACCAAGGCGGTCCAGCTGCGACTTGAAGCTCTGAACGGCCTTCTCGAGTTCACGCAGCTCAGCCTCCCCGAGGAGCTCCTCTTCGGAGGCCTCAAAGGTGGTCCGAAGGTCCGTTTCGTCGAGCTCCATTTCCTCGGCCGCACGACCGACGATCTCGTCCCTGGCCAGGCCTGCCTTTTGAGCGTCGAGCCTCAGCTTGCCAAGGGACTCCGCGTGACGATCGAGCTCCCCTTGGACCGCTTCCGCGTTCTTCCGGGTCTCAGAGATGCGTTCGGCGCCGCTGCGCTCGCTCTCCCGCAACTCATCGACGATGGCTTCGAACTCCGCCTTCGACTCCGCGAGTTCCTCAGCCTCCACTTCGATACCGGCGACTTCCTCACGGCCTTCCGCGGCGCTCTTCTCGTAGGTGGTGGAGCGCGTGTGGGATCGCTCTATCTCGGCGCGTGTTTCAACGATGAGGCGCTCGGAGCTGGTGATGCGCTGCTCCAAGCCACCGAGCTCGGCCTTGGCGGAACTTAGTTCCACCTGGGCGCGGCCCTCCTCGCGCTGGAGGTCTTCCCGCTCCGCCTCTAGAGCGCGGCGGCTCTTCTCCATTTGCTCCAGGCGCTCGTTCTCTGCGTCGAACGCATCGGATGCCACGAGCTTCTGCTGCTCGACGGCCTTGAGCTCTTCTTCGACCCGGGCCAGCTCGGACTCTGCCTTCTGGCGTTCCTGGGCGTGGGCCTCGACCGTGGACGCGAGGTCCGACAGCCGTGCATCAACCGCGGCGAGCCGGGACTCACATTCACTGCGTTCGGTACGCCGGGTGTCACGGTCCTTCGATCGCTGATCTCGGACGAGGGCGAGATCTTGGATCAACCCCTCGCTCTTCGCGATCTCCCCGTCGGAAAGCTCGATCGCGGCGTCGAGCTCGGTGATCCGCTGCTCCAGGTCGGCAGCGCTGGAGCGCCGTCCGACGAATCCTTGGGCGATCTCGCGGTGCCCACCGACCATGCCGGCGGCGTCCACAAGCTCGCCTTTTGGCGTCACGAAGCGCCAACCCGGCTCGCGCCCGACGAGGTCGAGGGCGATGTCGAGGCTGGACACCACGACGACGTCGCAGAACAGGGTGTGGACGAGGGGGCGCATGGCCACTTCGCATCGCACGAGGTCCCCGAGGCGACCCTCGACGCCGGCGCCGAAACGCGCGAAGAGGGCGTAATCCGATGGCGGCGGGCAGTCGGGCGCGCCGATGCCCGGGGGAACGACCACGGCCACTTGGCCCACCTTCTCGGAACCACACCAGTCGACGATCCGCCGCGCCACGTGGGCGTCACGGGCAACCAATGCATGGGCACGATCGCCGAGGACGGCGTCGATGGCCCGCGCAAGGCGGACGTCGGCCGTTAGATGATCGGCGACGAGGCCGAGGAGCTCGTCGGTTCGGCATGGCCCTTCGTCCTGTCTCTTATACACATCTGACGCTGCCGACGATATGCAGTGTGTAG
>CAJXRJ010000162.1 GCA_913058555.1 uncultured bacterium | reverse complement strand
AGATCATGCCTAGTCTCGTGGGCTCGGAGATGTGTATAAGAGACAGTCCTTACACCCACGGCGACGATATGCGGGCCATCGACTGGACCGTGTATCAGCGGCTCGGGCGCGTGTTCTTGCGTCTCTTCGAAGAGCACGAGGACCTGCCGCTGTATCTGCTCCCGGACGTGTCGAAGAGCGCTTGGTTGGAATCGCCGCCGCGGGCCCGCGCGGGCCTGCGGGCGTGCCTGTCCCTGGCCGCGATCTCCCTCGGCCAGCACGACAGCGTCGGCGTGTTCCCGTTCTCCGACGACCTGACCGTGCTTCAGCGTCCGACCTCGGGCAAGGGAAGGCTCATGGAGCTGGCCTCGCGCATGGCGACCTTGACGGAAGCCCCCGGCGGGACCACCGACCTCGCCGCCTCCATCAAGCGTTTCCGCGCCCTCGGCCTGCGCGAAGGGCTGGTGGTGATCGCGTCCGATTTCTTCGACCCCCGCGGTCTCGACGGCATCGCCGACGCCCTGCGCGGCCTGCGCCACAAGCTGCTCCTGGTGCAGCTCGTGCGCACCGTCGACCGGGACCCCGCGGCCGCTGTCGGTCTCGGGGATGTGCGCTTTGTGGACTGCGAGTCGGGCGACGCCCACGACGTGTCCCTGACGCCTGAAGTCATCGCCCGCTACCAGGCGAGCTACGACGCCTTCGGCACGGGCCTCGCCGCCATCGCGCGCTCGCGGGGCGCTGGCATGCTCGCCCTCGATTCAGACCAAGACGTGGTCCCCCAGATCGCCAGCCTCTTCGAAAACGGAAGGCGCGACGTATGAACCTGACCCAGCTCGGCCCCGGCGCGTTTGCGCTCGGCCTGGCCGCCCTCGCCGGCGGCCTCTTCCTGCTCCAGCGCCTGCGCGTGCGTCACCGCGAGGAGGTCGTCATGACGACGATGTTCTGGCGTGAGGCGCTCCAGGAGCACCGCGCCCGGACCCTCGTCGAGCGTTTCCGGCACCCGCTCAGCTACCTGTTGGCGCTGGCCATCGCGGGGCTGCTGTGGCTCGGCGTGGCCCGGCCGGACCAAGCGCAACTCGACGGTACCGACCACGTCGTTCTCCTCGATGGTTCGGCCGCGATGATGGCGGAGGGGCGCTTCGACCTCGCGAAGGAAGCCGTCCTGCGCGAGGCGCAGAGCCTTCCCAAAGACCGCACCGAAGTCCTCTTCTGCGGGGCGGATGTGCGCACCGTCTTGGCCCCTGGCGAAGACTCCGAGCTGTTGGCTGCCCGCCTCGACCTGCTCGCCCCCGAGATGGCCCAGGAGTCCATGACCCGCGCCATTCGCTCACGCACCGCCAAGCGGCGCGGAGCCGGCGAGGTTCTGGGCACACGCTTTTCCATCGTCGGGGACGCGCGCCCCGCGAGCTTCGGCTCCACGGACACGCTCCAGTTCGACATCGTCGAGCTCCCCGAGCCCGAAGGCCAGAATGGGGGCATCTCGTTCCTTGGCCTGAGCCCGGCAGCCTCGGGGGCTTGGGACAAGGCGGATGCCACTGTGTCTATGTTGCCATCCGGAACGTCCACGCTCGGTGGGATCACCGCGACGATCGATGGGGTGCCCGTCGGGGACGTCCAAGTCCTTGAGATTGGCCCAGAAGTGTCGTACCGGCTCACGGACCTCCCCTTGGAGGGCGGGGTCCTTTCCGTGCAGGTGGCCAGTGGCGGGCCCATCGCCGCGGACGACGTGGCGACGATCCAACTCCCCGACCGGCCCCTTATCCGAGTGGCGCTTGGAATGGACGCTGGGGCTGCCAGGGACGTGACCCGCAGCGTGCTGGAATCCGACCCGGCGGTGGAGCTCGTGGAGGACCTCGCCTCGGCAGACCTGGTCGTGGGGGACGCCTTCGTGGGCGACGCCGCAATCCGTTTCTCACCGGCAGAAACCCAGGCCGAGGCCATCCTGGTCGGGCACGAAGAGGGCCAAGACTCGGGCGCGGCCTTGGCGGCGGCGGTGGGCGAGCTGGGCCTCGACCGCGTCGATGCCTCCGCGCTCGCGGACGCCCTTGGGCGCACGATCTCGGTGGGCGCCACGCCGTCCCCGGGGCGATTCGTTTCGCTTTGGAGCGAGCTGCTCGCGGAAGACGCGGGCTTCATCCAGAGCCGCGCCTTTCCCGTTCTTCTCGGCCGCGCCGTGCGCTGGGTTCACCAGGCCCCTTCGATCCAGCCGTACGCGGCGTACGGGTACGGGAGACCTGCTCGACTCGACGCGGCTCCACAGCCCTTCGCGCTCGTGACGCCCGGGGCCGGGGCCGGCGGACTGTTCACACCAGGAAACGCAGTGGACCGCCTTGCGGGCTCGGAGGCACCTGGCCCCGAGGGTCCGGGGCCATGGCGACCCTACACGTGGTTCCTTCTAGCAGCTCTCGCGTTCCTAAGCGTTGAGTGGGTTCTCTATCAACGCGGCCGCGTGGCCTGATTCCGGAAAGACATGACCTTCCTTGAACCCGGATTCTTAGTCCTCGGACTGCTCAGCGCCTTCGCTTGGGTGGGCCCGTTGGCCACCCAGGACCGACGCCACGCTGCCCTGCGCACCGCCGCGTTGCTGTTCTGCGTCATCGCCTTGGCGCGCCCCGTGCGTACCGGTGAGGACACGGCCGAACACCGCGTCATCGTGCTCGATCGCTCGTCGAGCGTCTCTGACTCCGCCGATGCGGCCATGCGGGACTCCGTCTCGACGATGATCAACGGTGCGAGCACCGAAGGCGTCGAGTGGACCGTGATCGAACTCGACGGCCAGGGCCGTGCGGCGTTGGAGCTCCCCGCTGGCGTCTCCCGTGAAGTCGTCCTCGGTAAGGCGTCGAGCCAAATGGGGGCCGCCCTCGAAGCCGCCCTCCGTGCCATCCCCGACGGGGCGCGCCAGGCAGGCGTGACCCTGATCACAGACGGTCTTGGTACCGATGATCCGTCCGGGTCGGCCGATGCCTTCGCCCGTCAAGAGCTCACCGCACGGGGTATCCCCGTGGACGTGGTGGCCCTCGCCGGCGTGGACGGCGACCTGCGGCCCGTCGGCCTCGAGCCGATCGGGAAGGCCCTTCGTGTGGGGCGAGAGGTCACTGTCGTGGCCAGGCTCCTCGGCGGAGGCCAGGTTGTGAACTGCGTTCTCAGCGGGCCCCAGGGCGAACTGGCCCGGACCGATGGGGTTCAGGTGAGCGGAGACCACATGGTGCCCATGACGTTCGTTCCATCCAAGGCGGGAGCCGTGGACGTCTCACTGTCCCTCGAGGTGACGGACGGCGTGGATCCACGCACGGGTGACCTCGTGCTGGAGCGCACCCTCGTGATCGACCCGCCGCTGCGGGTGAGCTACGTGGGCACGCGCGTCACCGACGCCCCAGAGAGGCTGTCGGAGCTTCTCGGCCCCGGCTTCAAGGTCGAGGACGCGACGGGCGACGTGAGGGCGCGTTTTGCGGCCGACGGCACTCCGTACGAAGCAGACGACGCAAGCGATCTCATCGGGCCGGGCATTCAGGGCGCCGACGTCGTCTTCCTTGACGACATTCCAGCCAAGGACCTGCCGGTTCCAGTGCAGGACTTCTTGGCCGAATCCGTTCGCTCCGGCGCGACGGGATTGATCGCCGCGGGCGGCGAAGCGTCCTTCGGGCCGGGTGGCTACCACAACGAGCCCATCGAAGAGCTCCTCCCCGTGGAGTTCGTCCAGAAGGAGGAGAAGCGCGACCCGAGCACGACCCTCGTCGTGATCATCGACACATCGGGCTCCATGGGCGGCAACCGCGTGCAGCTGGCGAAAGAAGTTTCGCGACTCGCGATCCGCCGCCTCTTGCCCCACGACAAGGTGGGCATGGTCGAGTTCTACGGGGCGAAGCGCTGGGCCGTTCCGATCCAGCCGGCGTCCAACTCGATCGAGATCGAGCGGGCGCTGAACCGGTTGGATGCCGGCGGCGGCACCGTGATCCTTCCGGCCATCGAAGAGGCGTACTACGGGCTGAAGAACGTGCGCACGCGCTTCAAGCACGTGCTCATCCTGACCGACGGCGGCGTGGAGACGGGTGCCTTCGAGCCGATCCTGCGGCGCATGGCCGACGACGGCATGAACGTCTCGACGGTTCTCATCGGACCGGACGCCCACTCCGAGTTCCTCGTGAACATCGCGAACTGGGGCCAGGGGCGCTTCTACTCGGTGCCGAACCGATTCAACCTGCCCGAGATCCTTCTCAAGCAGCCCGCCAGCGCGAAGCTGCCGGCTTACCGGCCTGGCATCGTGAACGTCAAAGCGCGGGGTGGGCAGACCTGGTGGGGCGACATCAATCTCGACGAGGTCCCCGCCCTGAGCGGCTACGTCGAGACCCGCTCGAAGCCGGGCGCGACGAACCTCATCGAGACCGCCGAGGAGGGTCATCCGATCCTGTCCACTTGGCGCTACGGAGCGGGACGGGTGACGGCCCTGACCACCGAGCCCACGGGGCCGGGAACCGAAGGCTGGAGCGACTGGGACGGCTATGGCGAGCTGCTCGGCCGAGTCATCGAGCAGACGGCCGCGGACGACAACCGTCTGTACCGCTTCCGCCTCCAGCGGGAGCCCGGCGGCGCACGCCTGATCGTGGAGCAGACGGGCAGTGACTTGAATCTCTTCCTGGACGAGGCGCCCTGCGTCGCGACCTACTCGGTGGCAGGAGAGGAGAGGGCGATCGTGCTGGGGCCAGTGGCCATCGATCGCTGGGAGGGTCACGTGCCCCTCGCGGTCGATCAGTCGCTTCGGGTTCAGATCACACCGTCTGAGCTGAGCCTCTCGGGCAACGGGCCGCGAACCCTCGCTCTCCCGGGCCGTACATGGCTTGTGCTCGACGCCCTCGCTGGCGGAGCCCGTGAGCTGCAGGTGGCGCCCGAAGCCGCCGAGCTCCTCGCGGAACGCCTGGGCCTCGCAGGCGCGTCGACGCCCCTTGCCGAATTCCAATCCGTCCGCACCGCCGAGCTCCCCGGGGCCGTGCGCTCGCGGCTCGCGGAGCTCGCGCCGCTCTTTGCGCTCCTGGCGCTTCTGACTTACCTCCTGGACGTCGCCTACCGGCGCTGGCCGCGCACCGCGGTCCGCAACTGATGAACATGTCGAAGACCACTACTCTTCTCATTCTCGGGCTCCTGGCGGCTCCCCAGTTCCTCGTGGCCAACGCGGGGGCATCGGTCATTCAGGAAGCGGCAAACGATGGCGCCGAGACCGAGCAGGAGACCCTCGATCGCGAAGCCAAATCCCTCGTGGATGCCGTCCTTTCCGAGGACGTGCCAGCGAGCGAGATCGGCCTGCGGGCGGCGAGCATCTTCGACGCATCGGTGCTAGCCCACGGGGACGTGAAGCTCCTGGAAGGCTACCTCTCGGAGCGCATCGAAGGGCTCGAGGACGAATCGGCCAAGGCGCGGGCCGAGCGGCTCGCCGGGTACGTCGCGTGGCGCTACGGTGACCTCGACGGTGCGCTGGCGCGATTCTCGAGTTTGAGCGATCGAAACGCGGCGGACCTCGACGCCCAGCTCGTTCAGGCCCGTCTGTTGGATGCGAGTGGCAAAGCGAAGGAAGCCCTGGCTGCCTACGGCGAGATTGTCGACGGCGAGAACGGCGCGGCACTGACGGAGGAGTCCGCCACGCGGCTTCGGCTCCGCATGGCGCTGATGGCCATGGAGAGCGGTGGGGAAGAAGAGAAAGACGCGCTCGCGAAGTTCGCGAGCGCGGAGGGGCGCCCGGTGGCGCTTCGCAATCGCTGCGCCACGGTGCTGGCGCTCCTGGGCCGGCCCGGGGACGCCGCCGACCTCTACGTCGTGCCAGGCGCGGCGCCGGAGGATGCGGAGCTGTCAGTCAAGAAGCGCGCGATCAAGTCGGCCGCCACCGGCGAGCTGCGCGTGGCGGAGTGGGCCCTGCGCGCCGAGGACTTCGAGCGTGCCCAGGGCGCTGCTTGGCGGGCGGTGCACCTCTCCAGCGTCGCGCGTGAGCGTCGCTACGGGTTGACACTTCTTGCCGAAGCGCACCGCGGGGACAGTTCGCTCCCCAAGCTGCTCGAGCGGTTCTCCGAGGAGCGCGACGGGCTCCCAGGCGAGGCCCGCCGGGCGTGGATTGAGCTCCTGCGGGAGACCGGGTCCACCGACGAAGCCATCGCCATGACCCAGGGCGCCCAGGCAGCCGACTTCTCCCGGGAAGAGCGGCGCCGGCTCCTGGAGATGTACCGCGAGGCGGGCCGCGCCGACGAGATGATCAAGGTCTACCGCGAGTGGATCGCGGAGGAGCCCCAGGAACTGGTGTGGCGCTCGGGACTCAGTCGGCACTTCCTCGAGGAAGGCGATCGTGCGGCCGCGGCCGCCGTTTGGGAAGAGTGGTTCGACCTGGAGGCTGGCCCCGATCGGGCACGGCCGCTGGACGCGGCGGACGAGCTGGAGTCGCTCGGGCTGGACGATCTGGCCCTGCGCGCCGGTGAGCTGGCGATCGAGGCGGGGCGCGAGCCCGAAGCGGCGTTCCTGTTCATGTACGACCTGCACCGCGACCGCGGCCAGCTCGACAAGGCGCGCGTGGCCCTGGACCGTTTGGATGCCTACGCGGACCCCGGTTCGCCCGCGCGCATGCCGCTGTCCGACTGCATGGAGCGCCTCGGAGACCTCGACGAAGCAGTGCGCATCCTCGAGAACGTGCGCACGGCCCGCGGCGTCGGCAAGGCCGGCGAAGACCTGGAGATGCGCCTCGCGTGGCTCTACTCGGAGGTGGGCGACGAAGAGAAGGCTCTCGAGCTCTGGAAGGAGCTTTGGACCCGCGTGAAGTCCATCGCGCGGCGCCGCTTCGTGGAAGATCGACTCATGACGGTTGCGTCGCGCCTCGGCGTGCTGGCGGACATCGCCGTCGACCTCGAGAAGAAACTCTTCGCGGGGGAGGCGGATCAAAAGGACAGCGGGCTTCTTGTGCGGCTCTACACGAAGGTCGGCGACGCGGTTTCCGCGGCCGAGGTCATCGACGAGTTCCTGCGTCGCTCCGGCGGCACCGAGCTCGAGGGGCTGACCGAGAAGGCGCGCATCTACCTCGCGTGCAACGACTACTACCACTACGAGAAGGCGGTGGCGCAGCTCGTGGACCTCGACCCCGAGGGCCGGCCCGACTACTACCGCCAGCTCGCCATGAGCCAGCTCGAGCGCGGCAAGCCGGACCAGGCGCGCACGACGCTCATGAACCTGCAGGATCTGCCGGGCGGCGACGATAGCTCGGCAGAATTTGAGGCGGGCGTGCTGGCGCTTTCCGGCATGCGCGACGAGGCCATCGGTGCGTACCGCCGCGGGCTCGCGGCGCACCCCGAACGCATCGACAGCTATCTGCTGATGGCCAACCTGCTCAAGGAGATCCGCGAAGCGGACCTCGCCGTGGGCATGTTTCAGCACCTTGCGGAAACGGCGGAGCGGGACGACCTGTTCACGATTGCGATCGACGGGCTCTTGAACATGCTCGTGGACGCGCCGCCTCGCCCGAAGATGACGGAGTGGGCCAGGCGCATCACGCTGGAGCGGCTCGCGGCCACCGAGGACCGGCCGTATCTCTACCAGCTCCTGGCGGACCTCGCGGATGAGACCAAGGACAACAAGGGCCAGCTCGCCGCCCTCGAGAACTCCCTCGCTTCGGCGGGGCCGCGCCGGGCGTCCATCCTGCGCGAGTTGATGGACCTCTCCAAGCCCGCGCGCTCGAGCTTCGGCTCGCCGGGTCGGGACGGCAATCGTCCGCAGCAGCTCGCCTTTGGCCGGCGGCTTGTCGGCCTCGGTGAGCTCGTGCCGCCGGACGTCTACCTGGACCTTGGGGACGCGTTCCTCGAGGAGGGCGACGAGGCCTCGGCGGCGCGGACGTTCGACTTGACCCGGGAGTTTCCCGACGGCGAGCTCTACCAGGCGCAGGCGGCGGAGCGCTTTGAGAAGGCCGGCTTCGTGGACCGTGCGCTCGACCGCTACCAGGCGGTGCTCGCCGCGAGTCCCACAGACGTCAAGCTCTTGGCCAAGGTTGGCGAGCTCACGGAGTCCTTGGGCGACGACGCCGGCGCCCTCGGCCTCTATCGTCGCGCCTACGACATCCTGCTGTCGCGCAAGACGGTCTTCGAGGGCGCCAAAGAAGACGAAGGCGACGGGCCCGCTTGGTTCGCCCGCAACGTCGATGAGTACGACCAGTCCATCGAGCGTGTGATCCAAGGTCTCTTGGCGGCACTCCCGGACGACGCGTCAGTGAAGGCCTTCCTAGCGGGTGAGCGCGCTGCCATGGAGGCGGAGCTGCCCGAAGCCCTCGCGGCGGCTGCGGCCCAGGCGGCGGAAGCAGAGGACGGGGAGAGCGACGACGCTGACCCGTCACTCGCGCGCCACCCGCGGCTGGCGGCCCGGGCCGAGATCGTGCGCCGCGTCGCCTTCGCGGCGGGCCACCCTGAGGAAGCCGAGGCCATGGACCGCTGGGCCATGACCGCGTTCCCCGGCGACGACGGGCTCATGGAGGAGGCCGTCGGCTCGCGGGTTCAATGGGGCCGCTTCGCCGCAGCCAAGAAGCTCTTGGCGGAGGGCGAGATGGGGGACGACGTGCGGCAGAGGCTCATGGCGCGGCTCGGGGAGAGCGGCGTGAAGGAAGCCGCCGCCGGCCAGAAGATCGCCTTCGACGTGGCCGTGTCCGAGGTGGTGCCGACCCTGGCGCGCGGGGATATCGAAGGGCTGAAGAACCTCCTTCGCCGCGTGGACACGGTGGGGATCGAGAAGGAACAGATCGGCCGCTTTGCCGTGCTCTTCGCCGCCGCGCGCGCCACGGAGGATCAGCAGACGCTCTTGAGCGTGGGACGCGAGTGGTTGCGCCAGGACCTTGAGAACAAGACCTCGTCGTACATCCTTGAGGAACGGATCGACACGGTCCTCGCGGCCATGGACAAAGAGACAGGGCTCGCCGTGGGGCGTTACCTCGTGGGCCGAGTGCTCGAGGAGCCGGAGGAGAATTCGACCTACGTCACCCTCCTCCCGAAGCTGGCCCAGCGGCTCGGGGAAGAGGTCGTGGACCCTGAGGACGTGCGAACGCTGCTCGACGAGTTCGGGCAGAAGTACGCCTGGGGCCTTGGTCCCGTGCTAGCGCTGCTGCCCGCGAAGGATCGCGCCGGCGCGCTGCGCGGGGTTTGGTCCAAGCTCGAAGCAGCGAATCGCGCGGGCTTCTTGCTGGGGCTGGTGTCGGAGTCCACCGAGGGCATCCCGGATGAGCTCGCGGAGTTCATGGAGGAGTCGTTCCCGGCGGCGCTCGAGGAGGCGGACGACTTTATCCAGTACCGCATCGGTGAGCTGCTCGACGTGGAGCATAGCCACCAGCTTTGCCTGAACCTCTCGAAGCAGGTGCTCAGCGTCAAGCCGCAGTTCGAACAGGTTCGTGCGTCGATTCTGATTCACCGCGCGGCCCTCGGTGACGAGGGTCTTGAGAACGAGGCGGCAGAGGTTTGGATGACGCTCGTCTCGGGCATGGACGGCGATTACCAGATGCGCCGGGCGAAGGACAAACTCGAGGAGGTGTTCGCCGAGGACGCGATCGATCCTTTCCTCAGCGCCCTCGACGCCCGGGCAGCGGATAAGGGCGAGGACGCCGCGTTGACCCAGGCGCGCGTGACCCTCCTCTTGGGGGCAGATCGCAACGACGAAGCGTTGAGCGCTTTGACCGCGGCGCTGGAGAAGGAGGAAGACAACAAGGATCTCCTCCAGCAGCTCCAGCGCGTCTTCCGCATTCGTGGCGAGCGCATCGCCGCGGCGGAAACCCTGGAGAAGATGGCAGCGCTCGCCGAGGAAAAGGGCGACGACTCTGCGCACAAGCGCCATCTGAAGAGCCTTGTGCGGGAGTGGAAGGCGCTGCACGCGCCCGAGCGCGCGCTGGCCGCAAAAGTGGCACTCGGTGAAGACGACGAAGAGGGGGGTCCATCCATTCCTGGACTGCCTGCCGGCGTCATTCTCCCCGCGGGAACCATGATCATGATCAATGGTGCGATGATCACCGTTGGCGACACCGGCAAAAAGGAGGGCCCGCCAAAGTCCTTCAAGGCCGCCCGCGAAGCATTGGCCGAGGGCGACGAAGAAACCGCAACGCGTATCTTCCGCCGCCTCTGGCGACAGTTCCCCGAGGGGCAGCCGCAAACGCCGCGCTACTACAGCGCGCGGCGGTATCGCAATCTCGCCCTCGCCAACCTCCGTTGGCCCGCTGACGAGGCCGACGGCCCAGAAGACGAGTCGGTGAAGGAGCCGGCGAAGGGTGGTCTGCTTAGCTACAAGCCCGACCAGCCAGAGAAGGCCCCGGAACCGCCCAACGCCTACGAGCGCATCGCTGGATCGGCGGGCCTCGTGGCAGAGCAGCGACGGTTCCTTCGCACCGTCCAGTCCTACGAGCTCGACCGCCTCCAGAAGATGCTGGAGGGACTGCTTTCCGTGGATATCACTGAGGCCGGCAACGGCGACGCCGAGGCCGGCGAGGCGAAGGTGTTGGACGAACTCCTGGCCCGAGCCGAAGCCGGTTCCACAGGGCGCGCCGATCAGATCCGTCTCTTGGCCATGCTGGATCGCGCCCCTGAGCGCGTGACGGGCGCGGCGGCGGAGGCCCTTTCGGGGCTTGTGCGCACGATCCCGCCCCGTGATGCCTCCCAGGTCCGACGCTTGTCCCGTGTGCTCTTGCAGAGCGGCAGCGAAGAGGTGGCCCTTCGGCTCTACGGCTGGTGTGCGCGCCTTGCGGGCGGAGGCCGTTTCTTCGGGGGCGGCGACGAGGAGCTCGACGTGGTGACCTACGTGTCGGTCGATCAGCTCGTGCAGGAAGCCCGGGACCACCTGGAGGGGGACGTGCAGATCGCCCTGATCGAGGATGTCCTTAAAAGCGCCAAGCCTGCGGATTCCCCGTGGGAGCGCGAGAACTACGAGGAGCTGGTGCTTCGAACCTGGGCCGAGGTGCTCGGGCCGGAGCGCGCCTTGGAGCGCGCTCGCCCCGTGGCCGAGGCCGCGACTGACTTGAGTACGGGCCTCCGCCGCTCCGTGGCCCTTCAGGCCGTGCCCCTGTTCCTCGCCGCCGGTGAACAGGACAAGGCCCTCCGCGCCCTCGAGGTTGGCATCGCCAAGCTTGATCCCAAGGACATCACTCAACCTGAAGAGCGCTGGTACCGCCAGGATCCCACCCGGCCGGGTTTCCTCCGCACGGCTTCCCTGCGGAAGCTCCTGCCGGTGGACGGCGAGGGGATCCCCGAGTACGAGCAGTGGCTGCTCAGCTTCACCGCGTCCCTGGAGGAGTGGCTTGAAGCGGACCGTATCACCGCCGACAGCACTGTTCAGGCCCTGTGCCTGGCCGCCACCCGCCTCGCGGAGGCCGGCCGGACCGAAGAGGCCCAGGCCCTCGCCAACAGGCTGGCGGCCCGCTCGGACCTCCTACCGGCCACCGAGCTCTGGGTCATCGACGTCCTCCGCGCCAGCGGCCAAGCCGAAGGCGCCACCGAACGCGAGATCGAGCTCCTCAAGACGGGTCGTCTCCACCCTGAGCGCGTGGCGGGTGTCGCCGCCGAGATCCTCGAAACCCTCGGCGGCGTCGCAGCCATGGAAGCCTGCGCGAGCGTCGCGGACGTGATGCGCCACCCCGAGTTCATCGAGGTGATGATCGCGGCCGCCAAGGACGCCGGCAACGTGGAGGCCGACGCCCTTTGGACCAGCCGCGGTGAGGCCGCGCGTGCAGCCGAGGCGGCGCTGGAAGCGAAGAAGTAGCCGGCCCTCCAGATCGACTCACTCGTCTACTTCTCTGCGAGGGTGGAAAGGTAGCTCTCCACAGGTCCCAATTCCTCGGCGACCACGCTCCCGGACTCATCGAGGAGAAACACCGGTGACCCCCAGATCATGTCGATCTGGAACGCCACGCGGGTCTCTGCGGCATCCGCGAGAACTGGAAAAGGCAGTGAGTTCTCCACCACGAATCGACGGGCATCCGCTGCCGGAGCGTCTGTGATTCCGAGCACCTGGAGCCCCATGTCCTCGTGCTGCGCCGCCATCTGCACCAGATGTGGCATCTCCTCGATACAGGGGCCTGTCTCTTATACACATCTCCGAGCCCACGAGACTAGGC
>CAJXRJ010000161.1 GCA_913058555.1 uncultured bacterium | reverse complement strand
GTCCGATCCCGGCTCGCGGTGGATCGCCGCGATCGCGCGACCCAGGTGCTCGTCGCGCAGGGCGGCGAGCCACCCCGTGTCGACGGCGCTCTCCATCTCAATCCAGTGACGCACCATTTGGATCACGAGTATGTCCGCCAGACGCGTGATAACCGTCTCGCCGCCGGGGCGCAAGGACTCAGCCTCGCGCGCGATGAAGCGCAACGTATCAGCCAGCCAGCGATCCTCGCCGCTCTCCCAGGCGTCGACGTGGAGCACAGGTGGGAGCGCGTCGACCAGCCGCTCCGCGGCGGCGTGATCGAAGCGCACGACCACGCAGATCAGCCGGCATTCATCGCCCCCACCGCCGTACTGCAATCGTTCGTAGCGCTCGGTGACGCGCTCGACCGGTAGATCGAAGAAGTCAACGCTCTCGCGCCCGCGCTCATCGACTAGGCGGTGGCCGAGCCCATGGGGAACGAGCGCCAGACTACCGCGCTCAAGCAACAGCGGCTCGCTCCCGTCAGCCTCCAACCAACAGCGCCCCGCGGCGACGATGTGGAACATCATGTGCCCTTCCAGCGGCGGCATATCGATGCCCCAGGGGGCAGTCAGCTCGGAGCGGGCGTAGACGCTACCGGTCAGCCTGAGCAGGTGCAGGGCCTCGCCCAGGGGATCGGCGGAGGGAGGGATCTCGGTCAGGCGTTCCATGCCGAGAGTATCGGCCCCATACCACCCCGCGTCCACCTCTCTGGACTCCCTGCACAAAACTAGGGACCCCACAGCATGGTGCGTCCCGCCCCGAAGGCCGATTCTATCCCTGGAACAAGCGACCGATCGAGCGCTCGCCACCACCCACCCCCTCTTAGACAACGACCCAACCATGCAGAACCCCCTTCCGACCCTGATCCTCGCCGCCACAGGCAAGACCGGCCGCCGCGTCGCCGACCGCCTCGAAGCCAAAGGCCACCCGGTGCGCCGCACCTCCCGCTCCGGCGCGCCTTCCTTCACCCCCTTTGACTGGGACGATCAAGCGACCTGGGGCCCCGCGCTCGAGGGCGTGCGCGCCGCCTACGTCGTCTACAGCCCCGACCTCGCGGTGCCCGCCGCCCCCGCAGCGATCGCGGCCTTCACCGAGCTGGCAAAATCGATGGGCGTTCGCCGCCTCGTGCTGCTCTCCGGCCGCGGCGAGGAGGAGGCCCAGCGCTGTGAGCACATCGTCCAGGACTCGGGCTTGGAGTGGACGATCGTCCGCGCGAGCTGGTTCGCACAGAACTTCGACGAGGGCGCGTTCCACGGTGCGGTACTCGCCGGCGAGGTCGCGCTGCCCGCGGGCGAGGTCCTCGAACCCTTCATCGACCTCGAGGACGTCGCTGAGGTCGCCGCCGCCGCGCTCACGGCGGACGGCCACGTGGGCGAGGTCTACGAAGTCACGGGGCCGCGCCTCCTGACCTTCGCTGGCGCCGTTCGAGAGATCGCCGAGGCCACGGGCCAAGACGTCCGTTACGTGACGATCCCAGGCGAGACCTTCCAAGCTGGACTCTCGGAGGCGGGCATGCCGGCGGACCTGATTCAACTGCTCGACTACCTCTTCACCACGGTGCTCGACGGCCGCAATGCCCGCGTGGCGGACGGCGTCCAGCGCGCCCTGGGCCGCCCGGCACGCGACTTCCGCGAATACGCCCGCGCCGCTGCAGCCCGTGGCGCCTGGGACCTCCCCGTGAACCAACCCTGACCCGCGCGAATCACAGCGTCCCCACCACCAGCCCACCAACCGCCATGAAACCCACAAGGAAGCTCCGTTCCCTGCTCGCCATCAGCGGCCTGATCGCCGTCACCATCGGCGCCTCAATCCTCTTCGCCCCGGCCCAGTTCCACGCGACCCACGGTATCGAGCTCGCCGCCGACCCCAGCCTGCTCAGCGAGGTCCGCGCACCCGGCGGCGCCCTGATGGTGCTCGGCGTCCTGATGGGCGTGGGTGCGTTCGTCCGCACGTTCGCGTTCGCCTCGACCTCCATCGCCGCAGCGGTTTACCTCGCCTACGGCGCCTCCCGCCTCGTGAGCCTCGCACTCGACGGCGTGCCGGCCGCTGGGCTCCTCGCCGCAACCTCGATCGAGCTCGTGATCGGGGCGGCCTGCGCGGTCGCGCTGGTCCGGGCCATGCGGCGGGCGCAAGCTTCGGTTCCCGCGCAGGCCCATCCCTCGTCCATCGCGGGGGCCCTGTAATGTCGCCGATTGCGATTCTCGGCGACGCCGCCACGCTCGCCGCAGCTGTTGGCTCTGGTCTGGTCGCCGGACTCTGTTTTGCCTTCGCCTCCTTCCTCATGCGCTCGTTCGACGACCTCGGCCCCGCCCAGGCGATCCGCACCATGCAGGCGCTCAACACGCGGATCCTGCGCTCGAGCGCCATGGGCGTCTGGTTCGGAACAGCCGCCGTCGCCGTCGCGGCCGTCGCGATGTCCGAGGATCGGCCCCTCGCCCTTGCGGCCGCGGCGCTCTATGGGGCCGGCGCGATCGTGATCACCGGCCAGGGCAATGTCCCGCTGAATGAAGAGCTCGACCGCGTCGACGCCGATGCGCTCAGCACAGAGGCCGCCGGGGAGACCTGGCGACGCTATCGCGTCCTGTGGGGACGCTGGAACGCCCTGCGCACCGCCTTCTGTGCCCTCGCCTCGGCCGGTTTCGCACTGGCGCTGTGAGCGTGGTACCTCTCCCAGGGATGCCAGCTAGGAGCCGAAGAGCTTCCAGAGCCGCGGGTGCGTCGTGGGCAAGTCATCCTCTTCAAAGGCCGCGCCCTTCAAGTCCGACGTCGTGCCGGGGGACTCCACCTCCGAAGCCGGCAGGCCATCGAATCCCCCCAAGAGCTCGACCCAAGCGTACGAGAGTGACTCGTAACAAAAGTACTCCAAGAGGTCCTCAGGATCAGTCGAGGCTGCTAGTTCCGCAAGGGAGTCTGGGTCGAGCAGAGCGCTCTCAAAGCGTGCGCGGCCCAGCCCAACGAGGGCTGACCGAAAGTCCATGAATCCGTCATCGGAACAGCCCCCCCGGATGACGTAGGCCGCCGCCCAAAGGTCTTCTCGGTACGCGTCAGACTTCTTGAACTGCCACCACCGAGCAAAGTCTTGCTGCTTCGCAGGAGGCATGGATCCCAGTTGTTGGGACAGGTGAGCCTTCTTTCTTTCCGCGTCGAAACCTGCCGCCGCATCTGCGCCGTCAACGATCGTCCAAAATTCATCCTCGTTCATCGGCATCACTGATTTCGAGTCCCCCGTGCAGGAGAAGAACATGACTCCACACAGCAGGATTGAGTTCCAGCGCATCCAGTGATTCTATCGCTGTGTCACAGGAACCGTGAGAGTCCACGCTCCCCTCTCCGCGCACACTCCCGGAGCAGCCATTCGAACACCGCCACGGACGAGGAAGTTGTCTCGCCACTCAGGCCCGCGAACTGGCCGAAGAAGACGGTCTGTCCCGACGCGGAAGCGTCCTGCAAGCCCAAGCGAGGGTCCAGCACAAGAAATGCCCTGCGTCAGCGGCCAGCCCCATCGCCGACGCCGCGCCCCGGCCACCCGACGGACACAAGAAAACCCCGGTGCAGCTCGCGCCCCGCGGGGTCGAGTCCGGCGACGACGTACGATCGGGCGACCCCCACCGGCCAAGTCGCCGCCGCCTCCCCGGCCCAGGCGCAAACTTGTTCTCGATCCCACTTGGTCACCGCGTCCAATGCTGCGTCGATGGGCGCGAGCCACTCGCGCCGGGTCAGGAGGGCGTAGGAGTCCGCGTGTGGCAGCCGTTCATCACAGCGGTCCACCGGGCACCACCATCCACGCAGGTGATTCGGCGCAACTGACGAGCCCCCCACGCCGGCGTCCCAGCCTGACGACGCTGGATAGAACAAACGCCCACGGAGAAGCGCGGCGCTCCGGAGCGGCTGCCAAGGAGCCAGGACCCTCGCCGCAGCCGCGTGCCCCGCCAGCGGAACCTGGTGATCGCGAACCCGCGCGATCTTAAGGTGAAAGCGATCCCGGGTCTGCGGCCCCACGAAGCAGTCTCCCAGATCAGGGGCCAGCTCCGGCACATGCAGGAAGAACTTCACCGCGAGCTCCCAATGGTGGCAAGACTCCCCGTCGCGGAACAGAAGGTCGAGCTCGCCGACCGTTCGCTTCTTGTCGTAGATCACAACGCCGCTCTGGACGTCCCGATGCCCAGCAATCTGCATCACGAAGAACCGGATAAGGTCCTCGAAGTAGGCCCCGAGCCGCAGCCGATCCCCCTTCAGGCTCCCCGCGACGGACTGATGGAGAGCTTGGGGATCAGCATCCAGCGCCGCGAACGCGGGGAGCAGCGTGGCCGGTTCGAACCGCGGAACCAACGCGCAATAGCCCTCGCCCACCAACCCGGGACTCGTCACCGCCCACCACAAATCGCGCACGACGCGGTCTCGAAAGGGTGGGCACAACGTCATCGACGGAGAGTAACAACAGGGCTCAGTCACAGCACACGCCCGAAGCAGCGCTTGGGACCGGCCGACTGATATGTGGACCGCCGCCCTGCTTCGTCGCGCGGCCCAAGCTCGGTTCTTTGGCAGATCACTGGGATCTGATGGTCCGGTTGTGGAAGATCCGGGCGTGGAGACCGATACCCAGTTCACGATCGAGATCGATCAGATCACCAAGCGCTACGGGGACAACCTGGCGCTCGACGCGGTGTCGTTCTCACTGCCCCCCGGGGTGTTTGGGCTCCTGGGCCCCAACGGTGCGGGCAAGAGCACGTTGATCAAGTCCTTGATGGGACTGGTGCGCATCACGTCCGGGGAAGCGCGTGTGCTTGGGCTAGACTCGCGCCGCGACTTCCGTCAGGTGCGGCAACTCGTGGGCTACATGCCCGAAGACGACTGCATCTACCCAGGACTGAAGGGAGTCGAGTCGGTGGCCTTTGCGGGGGAGCTCTCCGGCCTGCCCCCGGTGGACGCCCTGCGCCGGGCCCACGAGGTGCTCGACTACGTGGGCCTCGGTGAGGCGCGCTACCGCGAGGTCCAAACGTACTCGACGGGCATGCGCCAGAAGCAGAAGCTGGCGCAGGCGATCGTGCACGACCCGCGGATCGTCCTCCTGGATGAGCCCACCAGCGGCCTCGACCCACTCGGGCGCAAGCGCATGCTCAAGCTGATCCGCGGCCTCTACGATCGAACCGGGACGAGCGTCATCCTCTCCACGCACATCCTTCACGACGTCGAGCAGATATGCGACTCCGTCGTCATCGTCGGCCACGGCAAGCTACTGGTACAGGACACGATCGCTAACTTGCGCCGCCCCGCCGATGAGACCGTCAAGGTTGGCCTTGAGCAACCTGACCCCGCGTTCGGGGCAGCGCTCACCGAGGCCGGCCTTCGCTGGGAGGAGCCCCAGCCCGGTGAGATACGGGTGTTCGGAGACAGCGACACCATCGCGGCGGCGGCCATGGACGCCGCGCGCAAAACAGGAGCCCTCCTTCGCCGCATCGAAAGCGGCCGCAATTCCCTCGAGGAGATCTTCTTGAAAGCCGTGGAGAAGCAAAACTAATGCCGCTCTTCGAGATCGGGTACCGGCGCTACGAAGGCGAACGCACACCCCACGCCATGCGTTGGTGGCCGATCACCCGTACGGGGCTCACGATCGCGTGGCGGTCCAAGCTGCTCAAGCGCCTGGTATTGGCGTCGTTCCTGCCGTTCATGTACTTCGGCTGGGTGTTCTTTGTCATTGGGCGGGTGACCGATCCAAGCGCCAGCCAGGGCACCCTCGCATTCGAGGTGGCAGAAGCCCTGCTCGGCTCTTCCCTGGTTGAGCAGCTGCACACTGACCCGGCGACGGTGAGATCGGCCGTCTGGGCGATCGTATTCAGCCAGTTTGCGACCTACGTGCAGCTCTTGATTGCTGGCCTCGTCGCCGCGATCGCCGGGCCTTCGCTCATCGCCAACGACCTGAAGTCCCGCGCGTTCCTGATCTACTTCGCGCGGCCGATCTCTCCCCTCGACTACGTGATCGGCAAAGCCGGTGTGCTCGTCGCCTTGCTCGCCTCGGTGACGCTGCTGCCGTCGCTATTCCTTTACACACTGTCGATCCTGTTCTCGCCGTCGCTCGAGACGATCACCCAGACGTTCCCGGTGGCGATCGCGATCGTCGCATCCACCATCGGCGCGATCGTGCCGGTGTCGCTGTTCGTTCTGACGTTGTCGTCGCTCACGAGCCAGTCGAGGTTTGCCACGGTGACCTGGTTCGTAGCGTGCCTCTTTGGGCCGCTCACCCACATCATCCTCCAGCAGACGCAGGGACTACGTGGCAACGGCTGGACCTTCTTTGTCTCGCTTCCGCACACCGTCCGCACCTTCCAAATGGGCCTCTACGACGTGGGAGGTCATGCGGACAAACTCGCGGCGTCGCCTGAGGTCACCCAGGTGATCGAAGGGTTCCAACCGACCGAGTCTCCACTGCGTGCAGGTGTCTGGCTCGCCATCGTGGCGATTCTCTGCCTCTTCATCCTCCTGCGGCGCGTCGATTCGCCGACACGAATCTGATGGCGCCGCTCCTTGAATGCAGGTCACTGACCAAGCTGTATGGCGTCATTATTGGCGTCAACACCCTCTCGCTGGAGCTCGAGCCCGGCGTGCACGGCTTGCTCGGCCCGAATGGCGCGGGCAAGTCGACGTTGATCAAGCTCATCACCGGCCAGTTGCGCCCCACGGAAGGCAGCATCCGCGTCTTCGGTGAGGATCCCTGGAACAACGCAAGCGTTGCGAAGCGGGTCGGCTACTGCCCCGAACACGACGCATTCTGGCGGTTCCTCACGGCCCACCAGTTCGTGAAGACCCTGGCCGGGATCTCCGGGATGAGTGCGCGCGATGCCGCCGATGCCGCCGAGCGCACCCTCGTTCGCGTCGGCGCGAAGGAGTACCTGCATAAGCCGATCTCCACGTTCTCGAAGGGCATGCGCCAGCGCACAAAGCTCGCCCAGGCGCTCGTGCATGACCCGGACCTTTTGATCCTGGACGAGCCACTTTCGGGCACCGACCCGGTGGGGCGCCACGAGCTGATGGACATCATTCAGGACGTTGGCCAGGAGGGCAAAAGCGTCATCGTCTCGAGCCACGTCATGCACGAAGTGCAGGCGATGACGGATCGTTTCCTCCTGATCTACGGCGGACGGGTCCTCGCGGCCGGCGATGTGCTCGAGATCCGGCGGCTCATGTACGAGATCCCCCACCGCATTCGCATCGTTTGCAATGCGCCGCGACAGCTCGCGTCACACCTCGCGGGCCTTGAATCCGTCGATGGCGTGCAAATCGAGGGGGAGGAGCTGTCGGTGACCACGCGCGAGCCCCGTGACCTCTTCGCTTTGCTCCCTAGCTTGACGGCCAAGACGGGCGTAACGATTCGCGAGATGGGCTCCGATGACGAGAGCCTCGATGCGATCTTCGAGTACCTGGTGGGAGACGGCATATGAGAGCTCTCTTCGTCCTGGCTTTGCAGCAGATTCTCGGCGGCAAGAAGATCTGGATTCTCGGGATCTTCCTCAGCCTCCCGATCCTGCTCCTCCTCCTGATTCTCGCTGCCTCTGGATTCGACTTCCCCGAGGATGAATCGGTCGACGTCGAGGGCCTCTCGATGTCCACGTTCCTCTACGTGATGTACCCGCAGAGCCTCTGCATCCTGGCGTCGCTTCTGTACGGGGCCTCCCTCCTCGCGGGGGAGATCGAGGATAAGACGCTCACGTACCTGTTCACGCGGGCCATGCCGCGTTGGAAGGTGCTGCTTGGGAAGTACCTCGCGACGGCCGCCAGCCTGTCGGTGC
The DNA here is from genome assembly GCA_913058555.1 of uncultured bacterium. GTDB lineage: Bacteria > Planctomycetota > UBA1135 > UBA1135 > Saltatorellus. Next base: position 4,299 of record CAJXRJ010000161.1, on the reverse strand, counting down.
TCACGGTGCTGAGCATGACCGTGGCATTCCTGATCTGTGGTCTTCCGGTCGGATGGCACGTTTGGTTGGCCTTGGCCGTGACGACCGTCGGCGCGTGCTTTGCCTTCACGTCGGTGTTCTGTCTGCTTGGCCTCTTTTTCCCACGGCGGGCACTTCCGGTCGGGTTGATGTACGCCGTCGTCGTGGAAGGGCTCTTGTCGGTTGTGCCCGCCGTGGTCAACGAGTTCACCGTGAGCTACTACCTGCGATCGATTGGCTGGCATCTCGCGGACCTGCCGATCCCCGAAGAAGCGGTGGAGGAACTCGAGCGTGAGATGCTCCCCCTCTTGGCAGGATCCGACCTCACGGGCGCGGCGATCGCGCTTGGCGTGATCACGGTCTCGACGCTCTTGGTCTCCGGCATCGTGATCCACCGGCGCGAGTGGCCGTTGACGGAAGGCGTCTGAGGGTCACTTGGCGCTCGCGACCGATCTCCACCAAGCGCCTTACGCCCTCGTCCAACTACCCAGGCTCGAGCTGGGCTCTCAGGCAGTGCAAGACGAGCGCCCCTTTTCCGTAAGCAAGGATGGTGTAGTTGGCCCCGCCGGAGGCAACATCAGCCAGGGCGCGACTCATCCCCTCCGCGGTGAGCGTCGCGTCTGGCGGAACGCAGGCTTTCCCGAACGAGGTCCAAGCGTGCGTCGTCGAGGAGATGGGACCAAGCCGAGAACTCAGCGAGGCCCTCGGTCAGGAGTCTCTCGCCAGGACCCGTAGCTTCGGCGCTCTGCCCCCACCAAAGGTGGGCTATCTCGTGGGCCACCTTCAGGACAGGGACGCGCCCGCTCAGGGCGCCGCGATCGAAGGTCACAATGCCCTCGGCTGCCCAGTGGTAGCTGGAGTCGCGGCAGTGGATCTCCACGATTCCAATCACACCTCCGTCAATGGCACCGAAGCGCCGCGCGTAGGCTTCGAAGGCTTCGAAGGCCCCGCGGGCCTCACCCACCAAACCCGGCGCGAGTTCGGCATGCTCATCCGGGAGCAGCGTCACGATGCGTGACCCGTCGGGGACCGTTTCGGTGCGTTGATAGAGCCCACCCAAAAAGGACGGGTGCCGTGCCTGCTTCGATTCGAATGACCAGCGCCGTGCACTGTCAACCTCATCGGTGACGCCGCCCAAGAAGCGCCACCATAGCGCGAGCCAATCTGCGCGGCTGCTGGCGAAGGTCAGCCCACATACGGCCAATGAGGTGAGCGCGACGACGGTGTTGCGTTTCATGGAAGCCCCATCATCGGCGCCCCGACGTCGACCCACATGAATGGAGGTCGACGCCGGGGCGCCCAATGCAACGGATGCGAATGTCAGTCCACAGGCGTCACGGAATGTCCGTCAAATCGGGTGGACTGGCCCATCCAAATCACTGGAACATGATCTCAAGACCGTCGGTGAAGTTGGAACCAAGGCCAACACCATCCCGGTGCCACGCCTGGTAGTTCCAGCTCTGACCGCTCATCACCATGACGGTGCCATTGCCTTGGGGCACGGCCGTCAGGTCGATGGGCAACGAGAAGGTGCCGCCCGCGCCGGTGCTCAAGATCTGGCTTGGCGCTGTGTAGCGACCGATCACTCCCCCAAGGCAGATGTTGCCGTTGCTTGTGCCATTGCCACCCGGAACAAAGCCCTGGTCCAGGGAGGTCACGAAGATGCCGAATTGGTTGGCGGGCAGGTTGCTGGCCGTCACCGTCACGTTGTTGGATGCGGCGACGTTCGAGCCGGATCCGGACATCGTGCCAGCGGAGCCGCTCGAGTTGGCAACCGCCGTGCAGTAGTTGGATCCGATCGGACCGTTTCCTGCGCTGCCTTCGATCACGAATGGCATCGACTCTGCCAGGAGCGCGTTGTTCGAGTAACAACCTGTGCCGTCAGGGGCCATGGGGTTGGTCGTCGGGTTCGTCGGCATCCACGGCCCTGAGCCGGCAGTGGTCGTGACATTGAAGCTCACCCAGTACTGTCCTGCCGGAAGGGTCACTCCAACATCGACAGCGATCTCATTGATCGGACGAGCGCATGAGTCCAAGGGCATGGTCGCCGGAGCGCGGTACACGCCCATGTAGCTCGAACGGCCGAGGTTGATGACGTTGGTCGTCATGTCTCCCCAAACGACGGTGCCGCCCATGGTCGGGTCTCCAGAGTAGATCTCCACGCGGCACTCCGTGATCGGCTGGATCGGCCCTGAGCCCGTGGCGTATGCGTATACAAGGAGGCTGTCGATTGTCCACCCCCCGGAAGGAACGGTGAAGTCATCTCTTACGACATTGACGCCAGCGCAGTTGTAACCCCACGCGCCCGAAGTATCGAGCGAAGCATCGTCGCCGCTGCAACCCATTGCGGGGTCCGTTGAGAGGTACTCTTGCGAGTAAAGCACTTGGGCCGAAGCCGAGCTGCAAATAAGTGTGGCAGTTGCCATTACGAGGCCGGCCGAGAAGGAGCGAATCATCTGAATTTCTGATGGTGTAAAGGAGGAGTCGTAAGGAGCATGCGAACAGATCGCACGCCGGCAGCGCTGGCAGTGGCACGGCTGTGAATCTGGCGAAGCGGCATCGCAACGGTCGACTCACGCACGCTGTTCGGACATTGGAATGGTCCGAACCGGGGGATCAGCCCTTTCGAGCCCCGAGTCTTTCGGAGGCAAGTGAGCGGGGAGCTTTGTGGGTGATGGCTTGCGTCGGGTCTGAGACTCGAAAGTCCTCATAGTACGTGGCTTATGGGGCGGCGAATGTTGGATGCTCACCCAAAGGCGCGAATCCCGCAAGAGCTGGAATCGCGACATACACAAGGAGCACGCGCCGTGGGACACCCCCATCAGGCATCGATGCGAGTCCGCCGAGGAGGAAACAAAACCCTCCACCTGGGCAAGAAAAGAAGCACTGCCGAGAGCGCGCCATGGAGGGCGCGCGCATCAAGCAAGCGCATTGAGCCCCGCGCCATCAGCTCGCTACTATTCGTTTACTCGGCCGTAGCCGCCGCAGGCGTGCAGCAACTGCGATCTCACGCGGTAACGAAGTGCGAACACGACAACGCGTTTCACAAATCGCGCGCAAAACGGTGACTTCGCCAACGAATAGCACTACGCCACACCGTTCACTTACCCCGTTGCCCTGGGGGTAAGTCGATGACCCCGAGTCCCTCAACATGTTGCGCGCCACGCTGACGCCTATCCGAGGGGAGGGACAGAAGATCCAAGCTGGAAGCCCGGGGCAGGGCTGGGGAGTCAGGTCCAGTGGATAGGTGGCGTGGGAGCTGCGGCTCCCCCACAAGCCGCCTTCCCAAGACGGCCACGGGCCCACCGATCTTCCCGCGGTGGCGGATCCACGTAGACGCGTTGGAGGCGCGGGGGATTGCCTCCACCGCGTTGGGCAACGTGCCCACCGCGGCCTCGGGCATCTCGATCCTGGAGCGTGCGGCGGGCCAGGCCCTCCGCAAGGGGGCACGGAGCCCGTTCCGCGCAGCTCGTCCGAATGCCGATCCCAGCGAGCGCGCCCGATTCGATGGCCTGTGGTACAGTGGCAAGCCGCCGGGACCAGGGGTCCGTGGCCCATGCCGACGTAGTGTCCCCTACTGACCGCATGGGCAAGATCCGGAGGTTCCGTCATTCATTGGCAGCCATGAATCCCTTGGCGCACCCGCTGATGCGAGTGCACCGCTCCACCGAATGAGTCCAGTGGGCGCTTTCCCTGCCACCTTCCCCAACATCCACGATCCCATGGCCTTCGACCTCGGCTGCTCGCGCCTTTGTCGCCCCCTACTCGCCGCTGCCCTGTCCACCGCACCACTGCTCGCCCAGTGCGAAGAGTGGTCCCCCGACTACTCGGTCGGCGGACCCGATGGCAGTGTTCACGTGCAGCTTGTGGACACCTCCGGTTCCGCACCCGTGCTCTACGTCGGCGGCCAGTTTCTCTCCGTCGGCGAAACCCCTGCGCAACGCATCGCTGCCTTCGATGGGGTGAGCTGGTCGCCCCTGGGCGGAGGACTGGACGGCACGGTTCGAGCACTGGCGATTTTCGACAGCGGCTCAGGACCTACGCTCTATGCCGGGGGCGACGGGTTCCTTCAGTCATGGGACGGATTGGCCTGGAGCTCCGTTGGCATCACCGGAGGCGCCGTGCATGCGCTTGAGGTACACGATGACGGCACCGGGCCCGCGCTCTTCGTTGGAGGGGCCGGCCTCATGGGCGCGGGGTTCCTCCAAGGACGCTTGCTGCGCTTCGACGGGAGCTTCTCCGATATTGGTGGCATCGGCCCGTCGCGGGTGAACACGCTTG
>CAJXRJ010000160.1 GCA_913058555.1 uncultured bacterium | reverse complement strand
GATGCCTAGGTCACTCCTCCTTCGGGGCTCGCTCCTGGCTTCGGCCGGTGACGCGAGCCCTTTTTTCGTGGTTGGCGCGGCGCGAGCCGAGATTCCAGCCGCCGGACGTAGAACCGACCGGCGCGCGCGGATAAACTCCTGCGTCAAATCCGCGCCCGACCGAGCCCCCCGTCGCTTCGACGAGACCCCGGCTCCCTCCCTCAGCCAGCGCGGTCTTTGACCATGGCCGATCTCATTGAAGGGCTGACGTTCGACGACGTCCTCCTCGTTCCGAACCACTCCGACGTCATGCCGGGCGACGTGACGCTCCAGTCACGGTTCTCGGCGAACGTGCCCCTGAACGTCCCGATCAGCTCCTCGGCCATGGATACGGTGACGGAATGGCGTCTCGCCGTGGCCCTCGCCCGTGAAGGCGGCATCGGGGTCATCCACCGGAACCTGTCGATCGAGCGCCAGCGCGAAGAGGTCGAGAAGGTCAAGCGCTCCGCCAACGGCGTGATCGAGGACCCCGTGACCCTGAGCCCCTGCGCCACCGTCGGGGAGGCCCGCGGGATCATGCGCGGCCAGAACATCAGCGGCCTTCCCATCGTGGAGAAGGGGACCCAGCGTGTGGTCGGCATCCTGACCCGCCGGGACACGAGCTTCCATCAGAACGACGAGACCCCGGTCTCGGAGGTGATGACCTCCAAGGGCCTCATCACCGCGCCCCCCGGAACCTCCCTCGACGAGGCCCGCGAGCGCCTGCACCAGCACAAGGTCGAGAAGCTGATCATCGTCGATGACTCGGGCGACCTCGCGGGCCTGATCACCCGCAAGGACCTCGACATGCTCGCGGCCTTCCCGAGCTCCGCCTCCGACGAGCGCGGCCGCCTGCGCGTTGGCGCGGCCCTCGGCGTCAACGACTACGAGCGCGCCGCTGCCCTCATGGAGGTGGACGTCGACGTGGTCGTGGTGGACACGGCCCACGGCCACACCACGAACGTGATGGAGTCGGTCAAGGAGCTCAAGCGTCGCTTCCAGGTGGACGTGGTCGCGGGCAACGTCGCCACCGCCGCTGCGGGACGGGCCCTCGTCGAAGCGGGCGCCGACGGCGTCAAGGTCGGCATCGGTCCGGGCTCGATCTGCACCACGCGGGTCGTGGCCGGTATTGGCGTACCGCAGTTCACCGCCGTCCAGTCCGTGGCCAACGAGCTGCGCGGCACCGGCGTCCCCGTGATCGCCGACGGCGGCATCCGCTACTCCGGCGACATCGTCAAGGCGCTCGCTGTGGGCGCGTCGTCCGTGATGCTCGGCAGCCTCTTCGCGGGTCTCGACGAGAGCCCCGGCGAGGTGTTTGTCGCCGAGGGTCGATCCTTCAAGGCCGTGCGTGGCATGGGCAGCATCGGCGCCATGCAAAAGGGCTCGAAGGAGCGCTACCGCCAGGCCGACATCGACGATGTGCAGAAGCTCGTGCCCGAGGGCATCGAGGGGCGCGTCCCGTACAAGGGCAAACTGAGCCCTTTCGTTTACCAGCTCGCAGGCGGCGTTCGCGCCGGCATGGGCTACTGCGGGGCCGGGACCATCCCGAGCCTCTGGGACAAAGCCCGCTTTGTCCGTATCACCTCGGCGGGCGTGCGCGAGAGCCATCCCCACGACGTGACGATCACCAAGGAATCCAGCAACTACGCCCGCTGAGGCGGATCTCATGTCGATTGACCCCATGGCCATGCCCGACCGCCCGCGCGGTCTCCTCATCGTCGATCTCGGGACCCAGTACGCCCAGCTCATCGCGCGCCGTCTGCGCGAGGCCGGGACCTGGTGTGAGATCTTTCCGGCGCCTAAGGCCCTGGAAGCCGCGAAGTCCATGGACCTCGCCGGCATCGTGCTCTCCGGCGGTCCGGCGAGCGTGTACGCAGAAGGCGCTCCCGAAGTGCCCGAGGGCCTCCTCGAGATGGGCGTCCCTGTCCTCGGCATTTGCTACGGCATGCAATGGATGAGCCGAACCCTCGGCGGCACCGTGGAAGGCACCGGCGAGCGCGAATTCGGCCACACGGAGATCCACGTCGAAGGCGACGCATCGAAGCTCTTCGCGGGCCTCCAGGGCGAGACCGTCGTGTGGATGAGCCACGGCGACAAGGTCACGGCGCTGCCGGACGGCTTCCGCACGGTGGCATCGTCGAAGACCTGCGCCCACGCGGGCATCGCGAACGAAGCGAAGGGCTTCTACGGCGTGCAGTTCCACCCCGAGGTGAGCCACTCCGTGCGAGGCCAAGAGATCCTCGCCAACTTCGTCCTCGACGTCTGCGGTCTCCCCGGCGACTGGAAGCCGGAGAACATCGCTGAGCGCGAGATCAAGAAGGTTAAAGAGATCGTGGGGGAGACGGGCGAGGTAATCCTCGGCCTCTCAGGCGGCGTCGACAGCGCCGTGGCCGCCGTGATCGTGCACCGTGCCATCGGCGACCGTCTGCACTGCATCTTTGTGGACAACGGCCTCCTGCGCAAGGGCGAGCGCGAGCTCGTCGAGCACGCCTTCCGCGACCACGTCGGCCTTGACCTGACCACCATCGACGCGGGTGAGCGCTTCGTCTCCAAGCTCGCGGGGGTCACCGACCCCGAGCGCAAGCGCAAGATCATCGGCAACGAGTTCGTCGAGATCTTCCGCGAGGAAGCCAAGCGCTTTAAGAACGCAGGCTTCCTCGGCCAGGGCACCCTCTACCCCGACGTGATCGAGTCCGTTGCGGCCCACGGCGGCAACACCGCCGTGATCAAGAGCCACCACAACGTGGGCGGCTTGCCCGACGACCTCGACATGGAGCTCGTCGAGCCCCTGCGCGAGCTCTTCAAGGACGAGGTCCGCCAGGTCGGGCGCTACCTGGGCCTCGACGAACGCATCCTCATGCGCCAGCCTTTCCCGGGCCCCGGCCTCGCCGTCCGCATCGTCGGCGAGATCACCCCCGAAGGCATTGCCCTCCTCCAGGACGCCGACGCGATCTGCACCAACGAGATCGAGGCCGCCGGCGCCCACAAGAGCCTCTGGCAGTACTTCGCCGTGCTCTTGCCCGTTAAGTCCGTGGGCGTCATGGGCGATGCTCGCACCTACGAGTCCGCCTGCGCCCTGCGCGTGGTCGAGTCCCTGGACGGCATGACCGCCGACTGGGGCTACCTCGACCAAGCCCTCCTGCGCAAGATCTCCAATCGCATCATCAACGAGGTCAGCGGCATCAACCGAGTCGTCCTGGACATCTCGTCCAAGCCGCCCGCCACGATCGAGTGGGAGTAGGTTGGGGGTGACTGCGGGGCGATCCGCTTGAATGAAGAAGGGGCATGGGGCGTTGGTCCCATGCCCCTTCTTCGTCTGGGCTTGCCTGTCGTGCTCCGGGCCTGTGACGTGCTCTCAGGGCTGCACGATGAGGTGCACGGCGTCGCTGAGGCCAAGGGCATCAGGGAGCGGCACGGGGCCCGTGCGGTAGGCCGCTTGGACCAAGATGGATTCGCCGACGCTGAATCCCATCGAGGCGATCTGGGCTGGGCCCATTTGGAATTGCAAGACGCCGTCGCACGCGCCGAACGAGCCGCCGGCGGAGAGGGCACTGGAGCGCTGCAAGGTGCCGCCGACGCAGAGGGTGCCTTCGTAGTGAGGGACCGACGCGTCCGCACGGCCAAGGAAGAAGAGGCCGAATTGTCCGCCCGCTGTGCCGGCCGCGGTCACGGTTGCTACGCCGGTTGAAGCCGACGGTTGTCGATCCGCGGAGACCCTGGGGGCGCACCCGTTCAGGTCTGTTTTTGGTTGGCAGTAGGCCAGCGGCGGGGGGACATAGAGCGCGTCGAATGGGAAGGCGCCCATGTCCAAGCGCGTTCCATCTGGGTCGCTCATGGCTGGATCCCCCTGGTCGATGCATGGTGACCCTGGCCTGAGGTGGAAGTCTCCGCCCACCTGACTCCAGAACAGGGGATCTTGGGTGATGTTCCCGATCCCCAGCGACGCCGCGACGCTCGGCGAGACGTCCACGCAGCTCCACTCCGCAACGCTCTGGTCGAAGGGGAAAGGGCCATTCTCCCACACGATGGAGTTTCGAACGGTGGAGTCGATGATCGCCGCGCCACCGGTCGCCGATACGTGGTCGGTCACGACGCAGCGATCGAGCTCGCAATCGTCCGCTGCCGCGGCCTCGTCCGCTTCATTCCCGATGAGCAAGCAGCCGATGAGCGTTGAATCCATGGCGCCACCGCCGCGAGTCCCTTGGGAGCCCACGGATCGGTTGCCCTCCAGGACGCAGTCAACCAGCTCCGAATCGAGCGCTCCACCCCCAAGGGCCGCGTAGCTACCTCCATTGACCCAGTTGCCGCGAATGATGCATCGCAGCGCACGGCAATCGGTGAGTACGGCCCCGTAGGCCCCGGGGCCGTCTCCGTGGTAAACATCGTTGCCCTCGACGAGGGAGTCCACCAGTTCGGCGCCTCGAACGACGGCGTTGGGCGGGATCCCGACTGCGTGGTGGTCCCTGACGACGGTGCGCACCAGTCGACTGCCGCCCACGAGGGCGGAGTACACCGCTGGGTAGTAGGCCGATCCGTCGGCGCCTTGGTTGTCTTCGATCAGGCAGCCAATGAGCTCAAAGGCTCCGTAGACGCCCGAACCCTGCCCGGTGTAGTTCCTTGCGATGAGGGAGTCCTCGATGCGGCCGTAACCGTAGAGACCACCTCCGTAGGCCGAGTTGTGGTAGTTGCCGTTCCCCGTGAAGGTGCAGGAGTGCGCTTCAAAAGAAGGTGCCAGGGAGTACACGCCGCTTCCTTGGGCCGCGACGTTCTCGGAGACATCGCAGGAATGAAGCACGACCGTGGCGCCGACGTCTACGAAGAGGCCACCTCCGAGCTCGTCCCAACCATTTCCTTCGTACCCGTTCCCAACGATGGAGCAGGAGTCCATGGACAACGAACTCCCTACCACCCGGACCCCCGAGCCGCTGAGAAGTCTAGGTGACACGTACTGGGGGACGAATCCCGTCACGGAGCAGCCCACCATGGTCACGTCGGCGCCACCGTCGATCAGTAGTCCGTACATCGGCTGACAGTTCCATGGCGCGCATGGGGAGCCGCCGGCGGACAAGTCGACTTCCGTCATGACCACGGAGGAACCCTCGGCGTGGAAAACCCGGCCATCGTCGAAGGCGCGTAGGTCGAGGCGTTCGAGGACAACCGGTGCACCGGATCCTCCGCGAACGATCATCGTGGTGGCGCCAGCGACGGCGGGCTCAACGACAACGTCCGCCGCCGCCGTGGTGGGGCGGAAGGTCACGGAAAGGCCATCGACCACAATCGATTCGGCATACACCCCGTCTGCGATCGAGATCGTATCGCCGTCTTGAGTGGTCGACGCATCGGTCGCGGTCTGAATGGAGCTGTAGGGATTCGCGGCGCTCCCATCCCCGCCAGTGGGGAAGGAACCATCGACGAACCAGGTGGTTTGTGGAGCTGCGAGCACCAGAAGTTCAAGAAGCATGACACTGGCTTAGTGCTGACCGCCTGGTTCGTCAAAGCCTTCCGATCGTTTCGGCATGAGGGGCCGGTGACGCGGTTGCTCCTGAGCTTTGGAGGCGGTTCCACGGGCCGGGCGTGGCATGGGGGGGCGCGTCGACGATCCTCCGTCGTTCCACTTCAATCCGCACCGACGAGGATCGGCGCCGGAGGATGGTCAGTGGGAGAAGGTGACCCCTACGGCGTCGGAGAGGTTGCTGCCAAAGAACCCGCCCGGGTCGCGGAACCAGCACTGCCAGAATCGCGTCTCACCGGCGTTGGCGGCGGCCACAAAGCCTGGTGCGCCGGCGGTGGGGAGGGCGCTCAGATCGACAGGCATCAAGCTGGCGTTGCCGATCACCGGGAAGATCGTGGAGTGGCGGGCCAGGGAGGTGGGGGACAGGCAGAGGTTGCCGTCGCTGAAGATCGCGATGGACCCCGGGCCGGTCCCTGGCACCGTGGCGCTTGCGTTGAGCAGGAGCGCAAACGAGGTGTTCGGCAGGTTCCAAGTTTCCAGCGCGAGGGTGTTCGCGGAGATGCTTGAGCTCCCCACCGTCCGCAGTCTCGCACCGAGCCCGCCGCCGTAGGCCGCCCCATTGCAGACGGTCCAGAGAGTCGCATCCAAGCTGTGAAATCTAAGGGGGATCGTCGAGTTCGGGTGGATGAGTGCAAAGTCGTGCCGGCCATCCCGATCGATGTCGTCCATCGAGAAGATCGACATCTCCGTCCCTGGTTGGTGGAAGGTTGATTCATCGAAGAGCGGCTCGAAGCCCAGACCGGAGTATCCCCGGTAGGCGGTCACGAAGTCGCTGAGACTTTCGAGTCGAATGATGTCGTCACGCCTGTCGCCATCGATGTCGCCGGGGACGATGGTGCGGGTGAAGAACTCGTTCGGGGGCATCGAGGAGATCTCCGCGCCGGTGACGCTGGAGATCACGAGGGTGGAGCACCCGACGGGGCCGCCCTGCACCAGCAGATCCTCAAGGCCGTCACCGTCCTGATCGGTGAAAGCAAACAGGCCTTCCGTAGCCATGCAGGGAGCGGCAAGCGCTACGTCCATCAATGGCTGGCCGGTAGCGGTCGAGTAGATGCGGACGCGACCCTCTGTGCCCGATGGTTGCATGAAGGTCACGGCGATGTCTCGGACACCGTCGCCGTCGACGTCATCCATGGACACGAGCTCCGTTCCCATTCGCCTTTCCTGCGGAGTGCCTGCAGGCCCGACGATCGTCCTAAGAGTCAATCGGCTGCCACCGGAGATGATCTCGATGCGGCCGGTCGCACCCGCATGACCGGGGGCGCCGACCGCGAAGTCGTCGATTCCGTCGCCGTCCACGTCATCCAGCGCAGCAACCGTCAGGCCGAACCGGTCGCCGTCGGAAGTCCCCTCTAGCCGATCGATGAAGGCCCCTGTGGCACCGTCATGGATGAGGACCTCACCCGGCGCGTAGCCGTTTCCGTTGCTCCAGCCGGCCCATCCGATCGCGAGCTCCCCGAAGCCGTCGCCCGTAAGGTCCCCGAGCTGGGCCAGCGTCTCACCGCGGGCCCCCTGAATGGAATACAGAACCACCTGAGCTTCCCCGCTGTAAGCCGTGACGGCGTCCGGGGTCCCCGAGGGCCCCATGGAACCCCGGGTCGCAATGACGAAGTCTGCACGGCGATCCCCCGTCACGTCCCTCAATCCAAAGACGCGTATCGCACCGTCGATGACGGAGGGCACGATCTGGTTCTGGAGGGTTCCTGCTGGCGGTATCAACAACCTGGCGACGCGCAACCGGTCGATGGCCGAGGGGCCACTGCTGCGGACGATCAGCGAGCGTACCCGTCCCGGGTTGAAGCCCGCGTCCTCCAAAGCCGTCGCTGTTCCGGAGGCCCCTGGCTGGGGCGTGAGCGTGTCGAACTGCAGCGTCCACGTGGCCATGGCAGGGCTGACCGATAGCGTCGTCGTGAACCCGCCGGGTACCGAGAAGGTGCGTGATCTCTGGGCGGCGTCGATGGCGACCAGCTCCATCGACAGCCCAACGGGCACATGGATCAAGTCAATGGAGAGGGGCTCGCACGCCTGGTCGAAGCGAATGGTGTACTCGCCGCCGTTCGCGCCAGGGGAGGGCTGATCGAAGATGCCAGGGATCGTCTGCTGCGGCGCGGCCTGGACGATCACGGCGTTCCCTGAATCGACGAGCAGTTCCGCTCCGGCGCCCCCGGAGTTGGGTCCATTGGTCGATGTGTCGAACGCAGCGACCTCAAACGTACCGTAGCTGCCCGCCAAGATTCGCAGTGGTTGAGTCCGGGGGGATTCCTGGTCAAGCGCCTTGCCGTTGCGGATCGGTGCCCCTCCATTGACCTCCTCTTCGAAGTCAATGACCATGTCGTCGTCGATCCAGCGGTAGCCTTCGGCGGTGAAGGTCCCCTGGGTGCCGGTTGGGTTCCAAGGGTGCCCCGTGATCCAGTCCCCGACGCCGTCGCCGTCGATGTCAACGGGTCCAAGGAGACCCCTCCCGAGCCCGGAGACCCCCGTGCTTGCCATCGACCGGAGCTCGCGCCCGGAGGCGCCGGAGAAGACCACGATCTTGGCGCTTCGGTCGTCGCTCACCACGAAGTCGTCGTGGTGGTCGCCGTCGATGTCACCCAGGTTGGCCGCGAATCGTCCGAAGGTCCCATAGTTGAGGGTCGCAGGCGCTGGACGCGGAAGGGCGAAGAGCTCTGCGCCCGTGGCCCCTGAGTAGACCACGGCGTCATCGTCGACCGAGGGCCGATCCTTGCGGGCGAGGATGTCCATGGCGCCGTCGCGGTTCACGTCCCCGATGACGTGTAGGTCGCGGGCGATGCTGCCCCCGGGGTCCATGCAGAGGCACTCCACCAAGTCGGCGCCTGTCACCGACGAAACGATCAGTCCGCGGCTGGTGATGAGGTCCACCGTCTCCCCGACGAGGAAGTCGCTCAGCCCGTCCCCATCCGCATCCGGGTACGAGGCGATCGCCGACCCGAAGAAGGGGGCGTCCTGCCGAGTGATGGATCGGATCAACGCGCCTGAGACCGTGGAGTAGATCTCGATCACCCGGTCCTCCGACGTCGTCGTGGGACGCATGAGCAACCAGAAGTCCGATTGACCGTCGCCGTCGTGATCCGGGACCCGCCCGAATGCGCTAAATGGCATCGGGACATTGCCCGATTGGACCCCATAGATGTAGGCGCCGGTCACCCCATCGATCACCTGGTATCCCGGCCCGTTCGCGGGGGCGGTGGACAGGATGTCCCGATGCCCGTCTCCATTGGCATCCCCGATCCACGCGAAGTCCTGGCCGATGAAGATCGACTGCACGGCCTGGAGGGGCGCACGGGTGCGACTGGAGAAGCTGCGAACCTCGCCGTACTCATGCCACGAGAAGTCCACTTGACCGTCCCCATCCAGGTCCGGGGCTTCATGCAGGTAGCCACTGGTCGGGGTGTTGGGGACGTCGAGCCTGAAAAGAAGATCGGGCGATGCGCCTTGAAGCGACGCGACCAGAGAGAGAGTCGTTGCGAGCATTGAATGTCATCGATGGGGAAGAACACGATGCGAGGGCGAGTCCTACAGATGATACGGGAGCCGGCGGAGAGCGGTGCCCGGCGGGAATCTCCCGCAACCCCGGGCGGAGCGAGAATCCAGGCAGGGACGATGTTCCGCGCCTCCGGATTGGGGGCGATCGGGGAATGAATCCCTAAGATGGACGGCATGCCCATCTCGGAGGAGTTTCTCGCCGCGGCCGGCGGCCTTGGCCTCTTCCTGCTCGGGATGGGCGTGATGACGGACTCGCTGAAGCAGCTCGCCGGGGCGTCCCTCGGACGTTGGCTTGCGCGCTCGACGCGGAGCCCAACGTCTGGGGCGGTGACAGGGGCCCTCACTACCGCTGCCGTTCAGAGCTCGAGCGCCACCACGGTGGCAGCGGTCGGCTTCGTCGCGGCGGGCCTTTTGACGTTCGAGCAGGCGCTGGGGGTCGAATTCGGTGCGAACGTGGGCACCACCATCACGGGCTGGATGGTCGCCTTGCTCGGCTTCAAACTCGACCTCGGGGCCATCGCGCCATTGCTCGTGTTTGCAGGCGCCCTTTTGCGGCTCATGGGTCGGGGTCGGTTGAGTGCGTTCGGCGGCGCCGTCGCGGGATTTGGCCTCGTCTTCACGGGCATCGACGTGCTCCAGTCCGGCATGGCTGCCCTCGGGGCATCGATCACCCCCGAGAGTTTCCCGCAGGACACCATCGGTGGCCGCGTGAAGCTGGTGGGGATTGGGTTTCTGATCACGCTCGTGACACAGTCTTCCAGCGCTGGTGTCGCGACCGCCCTCGCCGCCGTTCACGGTGGCGCCGTGAGCTTCCAGCAGGCCGCTGCGATGGTCATTGGCATGGACGTCGGGACGACGTTCACGGCCCTGATCGCCACGCTCGGCGGCGAGCCGAGCACCCGCCGCACTGGCTATGCCCACGTCGTCTACAACTCCATGACCGCCGTGGGCGCCTTCCTTCTCCTCGTGCCCTACGCGAGGGTCCTCGAGGCCATCCATGCTGGAGTCCTCGCCGCTGAGCCGGAGCTTGCGCTGGTAGGCTTCCACACGTTCTTCAACCTGCTGGGTCTGTTCGCCGTTCTTCCTTTTGCTGGACCGTTCGCGCGCCTCATGACGCGCCTCGTGCCCGAAACCGGATCGACGATCGACTCGCTGCTCGACAGGCGACTGCAGCCAACGCCGGCGGTGGCCCTGGAGGCTTCGGCGGCGGCCACCCGACGGCTTGCACGCTCCACCCTGAGGTTCTGCGCACGGGACCTGCGGCGGCCGATGGAGGCCTCGGCTCGCCGGGCGGGGTTCGCGCGGGTCCAGCAGCAGGCTTCCCGCATCCATGCGTTCGTAACGGAGATCGTCACCCCGCGCAGCGATCAGCGCACGCACACGGCCCACGTCGCCCTGATCGCTGCGATCGATCACTTGGTGCGCCTCGCCGAGCACATGGAGACTCGGCATCCAGTCACCGTGGGCCGCACCCAGAGAAGGGATGTGGGGGCGTTCGTGGCCCGCCGCGCCCGTGGTCTTGGCGCGAAGCTCCTGACGGCCTCCCTGAACATGCGAGACGGGGGATCGGGCGCCCGGGTCGACCGGCTCAAGGCCGCCTGGGCTGAGCAAGCGGAGGGCGCCGACGACCTGCGCGACCGGATCCTCACGGAGGCGGCCTCCGGGGAAGTCGCCGGTGATCGCGCGACGGCTTGCCTCGACGAGGACCGGCATCTCGTGAGGATCGCCAGGCACTCCTATCGCATGGTGGAGCACCTCGCCCGTGCCGGCGAGCGGCTAGTGGCGGCGGTACCGGTGAACGAGGAGCTCCCTGCGTCGAGCCGCAGGTCCGCCGCGGGCTGAGCACTCCGCTGCCAGGCGGCTACCGCCTCGGTGCGGAGTCCCGGCCCACCGCGCGAGACAGGGCATCCACGGTCCCGGCCGTGCCCTCACTCCGGCCAGAAGTTGCGGCGCCTGAGATAGCGCTGCAGGTAGACAAGGCCCAGCATGATCGGGATCTCCCAGAAGAGTCCCATGGTCGTTCCGAGGGCCGCCACCGACCCCACGCCGTAGGCCGCGATCGCGGTGGCGATGGCGATTTCAAAATGGCTCGACGAGCCGATGATGACGGTGATCGCGGCCTCGCGGTAGTGGAGCCTGAAGAGCTTCGTCGCCGCAATGTTGAAGGCCACGACGATCGCGAACCCCAAGAGCAAAGGGACGGACACCAGGAGCAGGTACTCGGGGCTGTCGATGATCGTTGCGCCGTTGAGGGCGAAGAGCACGACGAGGGTCAGCAAGAGGGCCACAATGGAGATCTTGCCCAGGGCCGGCCGATAGACCGAGTTGAACCATTCCTCGCCCTTCCTCGGGATCAGCAGGACGCGGGTCAGGAGCCCCAGCGCGATGGGGGCGCCGATGAACAACACGACGGAGATCGCCAGGCCCCAGCGGTCCACGTCAATGTCCTGCAGACCCGTGAGTAGCGCGACCAGCGGGCCGTAGAAGAGCATGATCGTCACGGTGTTCAAGCTCGTATTGACGACGTTCTGTTCCTGGTTGCCATCGGCCATGCTGCCCCAAACCAGCACCATGGCGGTGCAAGGGCTGGCGCTCAGGAGGATGACGGCGACGAAGAGCTCGTCATGGTCGGAGAGGAAGATCTTGGCCAGCGCAAAACCGACAAGAGGCGCAACGACCCAGTTCGAAAATACCGTGAGGAGAATGGGCTTGGGATTGTCCCGCAGCTTCCTGAGTTCCGACGCCCGCAGGTTCAGCACGGCCGGGTACATCATGAAGAACAGGCAAATGCCGATGGGAACCGAGATTCCCCGCACCGACAACGCCTCCATGTAGGTGCCTGCGTCGGTGAACTTGGAGAGCAGCACACCCGCCAAGGCACAGATCGGGATCCACAGGGGAAGCCGTCGCTCAAATCCGCCTAGTCCAGGCGCTTCGTCAGTATTCGTCATCTAGGGAGCGACCATAGGTGCAGCGGTCGGGCCGCGCCAGATGGTTGTGTTCCAAGCTGGCTCCGCACTTTGGCCTTCGACCCGCAAGAAACCGCCACAATCCCTGCAACCATCGCCGCCTTCGACCGGTCGTCTCCTGAGG
>CAJXRJ010000159.1 GCA_913058555.1 uncultured bacterium | reverse complement strand
CCTGATTAGCACTTGGCCAAGGACGTGATGGAACCCAGGAAGGGGAGCCAGCTTATTAGAGATCCAAGTGGAAGAACCGCGAGAAGTCGTTGGTCTCGTAGTCCGCGAAAGCCTCGCCGCGCTCGAAGCCAAAGGCCTCGTAGAGGCCGATGGCGGCATCGAAGACAGGGCCGCTTCCGGTCTCAAGGGAGAGTCGCGCGTAACCGCGGTTGCGGGCCGTCTCCACGATGTGAGCGAGGATGGCCCGCGCGGCGCCCTTTCGCAGGTGATCGGGGTGGGTCCGCATGGATTTGATCTCTCCGGCCGTTCCAAGGGTGCCTTGGGCGCCCCCGAGGTCCTTGAGGGCGCCGCACGCGAGCAACGAGCCTCCGTCCCATGCCGTCAAGAAGGTCAGCTCCGGCTGCCGCAGCCGGTCCACGTCCAGCGCGTGCACTCCGTCTTCCGGCGAGTGATCGCGCATGTCCCCGAGGTGAATCGCCAAGAGTGCCGCGACGTCCGGGTGGGACAGGTCATCGATCTTCACTTCCATCCGGCCCATTATGGCGACTGGTTCAGCGGCGATCGATAGAGAACGTGCCGGCCCGCGTTCGCTTTCCAGCTACTTGGGAAGTTCCGCCATGGTTCGAAGAGCGACGTCATCGGCGGTCAGATGCTTCGCCACGAAGTACGGCAGGTCGGTGGCGAGCATCGTGAGGCCTGCGTCCACGAGTGCCTGGTACTCCGACGCGTCACCGTCCTCAGCGTAGGTGTCATCGAGACGGCGGCCCGGTCGGCCGAGCGTGCCGAACGCGCTCTCGATGCCCACGGCCCCGAGGTCCGCCATCGCGTCCAGGTTTGGCTCGCGGGTGCCTAGCCAAGCCACAACCCGCGTGAGGTCCACGCCTGCCTCCGCGAGGCGCTCTTGATGGGCCGCGTCCTTGATGCCGGCGGTCATCATGAGCTCCGGCGCGAGGCGCGCGATCTCGATGGCCTCGTCGTCGTTGTAGGAGATCATCAGGACGTTGTTTTCGGCGCCCTCGGCGCGCACCTCGCGGATGATGTTCCGGAAGCTCGTGGTCTGTTTGCGATCGAGTTCCAGGATCGCGCCGCTTCGGCGGGCCCAGCGAAGCGCGTCCACGAGCCGGGGAGGGGAGAAGCCGGTGGATTCCCCGTCGCTGTCGCGGAGATCGAGCTCAGCCACCACGCTCCAGTCCGTGTCCGCGACACCGCCGTCGTGGCCGCCCGTGCGCCGGAGCGAGCGATCGTGCATGAGGTACAGCACGCCGTCCTGGCTCTCTGCGACGTCCACCTCGAAGACACGGATGCCCTGTTCGAGCCCGTATTGCATTGTCTCGACGGCGTTCTCCGGATAGCCCGGGGCGGGCCCCCCGCGGTGCGCCGCGATCAGTAGCCCCTTGGCCTCGCGCACCCGGTCCATGAGCTCCGGAAGGGGGGGCAGCTCGATGGTGGCAGCGCTCCCGCGGCTTACCTCCGGGGTGAGGGGCTCCGAGGTCGAAGTCCCTCCCTGATCTGCAGGGCTGCTGCAGCTGACCAGGGCGCAGATGAGCCCGATCATTTGTGGCCACACGATCGATGTCCTCTTCATTTTTTTCATGACAAGTCCAATACGCGCGCGGTGTTCCGGGACCGAGCGGCGCGAGATTCTCTCACAACCACCGACGGACCGTCGCGATTGCTGGCGCGAACGAAGCGCTCGCCGTGACCGGAGCCAAGTGGCCGGTGGCCGCTTGGTCTTGGGTTGTGCCATGGGGAGAGTATTGCCGCCGTGTTACCGGCATGCGGCCGAGATGCGGCCGCAAATTTAGCCCTGAATCGACGCGGCCCCTTGCCCGTTCGGCCACCAGGGAGTCCCCAGCGGCACTTTGTGTTCGTTACCCGTTAGAAACGGGATTTGCATGACCGACTGAAGGCGTTTTCGGAGCATTACTAGATGTGCGCTCTGCTTTGGAGAGCACTGGATCGTTCTCGTCTGCATGTCCGCAGGCGAGGCCGTCAACCGGATGTCCGCGCACCGCGTTGGGTCTCTGCCAGACCGCCGTGCGTGATAGCCAGATCTTTGACTCACAGTTTCCATGAAATTCAACATGCCGCCGCCTGCCAGGCTGGCCCTTGTTCCTTCCCCCAAGACCCTCGCCGCGTTCGGAGCGGCGCTTCCGCTCCTCGCGGTTTCCGCTTACGGCCAAGACCTCGAAGGGTCCCAAGGGCCTTCGCGAGGGACGTTCCTTGCCCAGCAGCCAACTTTCGAGGCCGGCTCGTCCGCGTTGCCGGACCAGCCGCTTTCGTTCCTCGAGAACGTGGGTCAGTGGGGCTCGACGGCGCGCTTCGCCGCGCGCAAAGGCCCAGTGACGATCGGAGTGGAGCTCGATGCGCTCGTGGTGAGCGTCGAGCGTGAAGCCGGTCTGTCGACGACCCGATTCCAGTTCGAAGGCGCGCGAAGCGACGTGGGGCTGGAGCCCCTCGATGCGCTCCCTTCGCGCATCAACATGTACAGCGGGAATGACCCCGCTCGCTGGGCGACGGGCCTCGTGCCCCACGAGCGCCTTGCGTACCGCGGCCTCTACGACGGAGTCGACCTGTTGCTCCGGACCCAGGGAGGCCAGCTTGAGTACGACGTCCTGCTGCAGCCCGGTGCCGACCTGGACCAGTTCTCAGTGCGCTGTCACGGAGTCGATTCACTTGAGCTCGACGAAGACGGCGGCTTGCTGCTGCTGACGAACGGAGAAACGCTACGCCAGTCGGCCCCGGTCACCTGGTCGGTGGGCGCCGACGGAAGCCATGAGCCGCTCGAATGTCGTTTCGTTTTGCTCGGGGACTTGCGCTATGGATTCGCGCTTTCGGACCGTCCCGACGGCCAGTCGGTCGTGATCGATCCAGGCCTCGAGTGGGCGACCTTCATCGGCGGAACGGGCGATGACGACATCTACGCGATGGAGAAGGATTCACAGGGGCGTCTGGTGGCCTCGGGGCACTCAGCGTCCACTGGCTGGGCGTTGCCCGGCGGCACGCTCAACACGGCCGGTGATCGTGATGTGTTCGTCATGACCTTCGATCCGAGTCTCCCCGCGGCGCAGCAAGTGGTCTGGTGGACCTACTTCGGAGGCAACAGTACGGAGATTGGCTGGGACCTCAAGGTCAACGCTGCGGGCGACGTGTTTGTGACCGGTGGTACCCTTTCGACTGACTTCCCGACGACCGCAAACGGCCTCGACTCCGTCCGTAGCGGCAACAGCGACGGTTTCGTCGCGAGGCTCCAGGCGGGCACCGGCACGCTTCTCTATTCGAGCTACGTGGGCGGCAACAGCATCGACATCACTCAACAGATTCTGCTGCAAGAGCCTGCGATTGTGACCCTCGCCGGTGGAACGAGCTCCTCTGACCTTCCAGTGACGCCCAACGCCTACGATCCGGTCCGCGGCGGATCACGTGACATCTTCATCTCGGTCTTCGACCTGGATCAGAGCGGTGCCTCGTCACTGCAGTACATGAGCTACATGGGCGGTTCCGGCATTGATGGCTGGATTAACGAACGTCAGGTCGACATGGCTTATACTGCGAGTGGCCAGCTTGCCATTGCCGGCACCGCCCAATCGCTCGACTTTGTGGGCGGCACGACACCAAGCTTCGGCCCGACGAACAATGGGGGTCAAGACGCATTCGTGGCACTGTTGGACATCGGCGTCGCAGGGCCGACGGCCCTGAACTACCTCACCTATGTTGGAACCCCCGGAGGCGATGGGGTCGCGACACTAGGGATCGGCCCGTCTGGGGCCATTTGGGTGACCGGCTTCACCTACGACAGCAGCTTCCCGACGACAACCGGCGCGGCCTTCAGAACGTGGCTTGGGCCGGCAGGCTTCAACGACGCTTGGCTGGTCAAGATCGATCCCACGCTGCCCCCTGCGGACCAGCTTCTCTACTCAACGCTCATTCCAGGCTCGGAGGGCTGGGATGGCACTTGGCAGATGAAGATCGACGGGAATGGGACCGCCTTTATCTCGGGTTGGACGGGAGACGGAGCCGGCACGGTAGGCGGGATGCCGGTGACCTGCGGCGCATTCGACAAGTCGTTCGGTGGCCTCGTTGACGGCTACGTCATGGCGATTACGCCGAATGGCACGGGGATCGACGATCTCCATTACCTTTCGTACCTGGGCGGCTCGGGAAGAGACTTTGGCTCCGCACTTCTCCTTGAGCCCGGGCCTGGTAACCCTACGGTGACCATGGCGGTTTCGACCACGAGTGCCGATAACCCTGTCACGCCTGGCGCCTTCCAGCCCGCGATCGGCGGTGGATTCGACGCAAGCATCCTACGCCTCCGGCTGAATCCGTACCTGACCTGCGTCTCCTCTCCGAACTCGGCGAGTCCCACGGGGGCACGCATCTGCGCGACGGGCTCCGTCAGTCTGCTGGACAACGCCCTCGATCTGGTGGTCACGGACCTGCCGCCCAACCGGTTTGGTTTCTTCCTGATGTCGACGATCGAAGTGCCTGCCTTTGCGCTCCCCGCGCCGAGCCAAGGGTCCCTTTGCCTGGGAACGCCCATCGTGCGATTCCTCGGTTCCTTGCAGAGCTCCGGCACCCAGGGCCAGGTGGCCTTCCGCCCGAATCTGAACAACATCCCGCAGCCCGGTCCGACGCTCGCCGTCGGCGACACGGCCGTGTTCCAGTTCTGGTATCGCGACCAGGGAGCGGACTCAGGTACGTCGAACGGCGTGGCCGTGACCTTGGAGTGACGCATGCGCCCGGGGGGAGGCCGGCTCGGATGGGCCGGCTCCCCCTAGCCCTCGAGGAGCGCCTCGATGGCACTGTCTATGTCCGCGTTGATGAAACGCTCCGCGACGTCCTCGCCGCCTAGCCTGAGCAGGTAAGGAACAGGGATCTCCTGGCTCTCGAAGAGTCCGTCCCCGTTGCGGTCTTCTCGAAGGTGAACCACGACGGCCCCCTTGGGGCCGCCCTCTGTGACGCGGTCCAGGTGGGTGCCGCTGGGGGTCACGACGCGGGGGTTGCGACCGTTGGCGTCGGTCATGAGTAGCTGCGCGCCGTCGCAGTCGTCAAGGAGTCCATCGCCGTTCGTATCCTGGAAGGTCACGGCGAAGAGCAGCGCACGCGGGGCCGGAGGCTCGTCGCCTTGGTATTGAGCTGGGACCTCCGCGGGGATCCAAACGTGGCTGATGACGCCGCGGAAGTTGAGTAGCGGCCACTGCTCCCCGGTCTCCTGCACGCGGACGACCGCGTTGTGCCACCGAACGGGCACTGCCGCGGGCAGATCGCCCCTGGAGTGGCCGGATGACAGGTTGCTCAGGCCACCCTCATCGAAGGCGTCGCTATCCCGGAACCACCACTCCCTTTCGGTCCGCACGTAGGGGATGATCTCGGTGGCTTGGCCCGGGATGCTGATGGGCGTTCCGTAGGCGGGATAGCCGCGGAGGGCGCCCTCAGCGGGTGTCGGGACGATGGCGAACCCGGACGGTATGGCCTCGAGCTCTGCCTTTTCGTAGGGGCCCGCAGCGCAGCCCGAAAGGGCCGGGAGAAGGCAGGCCAGTGCCTTGAGCAGGAAGCGAGGAGCTTGGGAGGTCGGCATGGGTCATGTGATGGGGTGGATCGAAGGCCGCCCGATGGAGCGGCCAACGGGGAAGGCAGCGACCGCCCCTTTCCGTTCAGTGAACCTCAGGAAAAGTCGCGGAAGGGCCACGGCGGTGCTGAACCCGGCTAGATCCGCCCCTGTCGGCAGTGTGAGGCTGGGGCAGTCGTCACGGCACCAGGGAATCGATTCACTCGGTGAATCGACGCGCATCACGGGGTTGCCCGCTGCACTTCTCTTCCCTCGGTACAAATGGAGGCATGCACCCCTTCCACCCAACGGCGACGGCAACCCTCCTGGCGATCCTGGCGGCCCATGTGCACCCAGCGACGCAAGAGGATTCACAGGCAGCCGTTCTGCGCCCGATTCATCGGGTCGGCGCGAGCACGGCCACCAAGGCCTCGCTGATGATCGAGATCGAGCAGCGCAGCGGCACCTATCTGGTCAACGGTGAGGACGGAATGGAGCACGACGCGCGTCGGAGGTTGCTTATCGTTCAGCGAGCCCAATGGGAGGATGAGGTTCTCACGGCGAATGCCCAACGTCCATCGACGTTCACTCGCAAGTTCGGTGAGGTCATCGGCGGATTCGGGCTCGAGGACATCGGCAAGGAGCCCGCAATGCCAGAGGAAGTCAGTCCGCTAGGCGACAGGGTTGTTCGATTCGAATGGTGCGAGGAGGAGGCTCTCTTTGACCGTGAATTCCAGCCCCGATCGACCCCGACGGATGAAGCGGACGAAGTGTTGTTGGAGGGCCTCGTTGCCGTGATCAATTTTGCGAAATGGCTGCCCGGGGGCGGTGGGGCCGGCGAGGTGAAGGTCGGACAGCGGTGGAAGGTCAAGGCCGCGGCGGCCGGCGGCGCCCTGTTGCCGCTGGGGAAGGTTCTGTTTGGCTCCGCCGAGTCCCATCGCACTGTGTACGGCGCCTACACGGGATTCACCTCCCCGGTCCCGCCACCATCACCCCTTCTCTGGTGGGACGCCCCGAACTTTGGGGCGATCGACGGCGAGGTCGACGTTCACCTCAAGGGAGTCACGAAGGACGGTGGTGAAGCCATTGCCGAGCTTGAGGTGTTGATCGATGTCAACTCAGAGCGCGACGCCACGTCTTGGCTCGAGGCGTGCGGCTTAGGCGACTACTTTCACCCAGCCGATAGCCTCCTGACCATCGCCACGCGCCTCGAAGGCAAGGGCGTACTGCTTTGGAACGTGGACCGCGGCTACGCGACCGATTGGACCTTCGACGGAGACCTTGAGGTCGACCTGAACGTCCAGTGGATCCTGGGGAGGAGCCAACCGCAGTTCCACTGCGACGCCGCCCAGCGGTGGACGGGAACGGTTCGCTCCCGTGTTCATGCCACGCGCAGTCGATAGCCGAAGAGTGGGGGGGGGCGAGAGAGCCTGCAAAGCGAGGACTGCGCTACCCTCCCTCAGAGCGACGAAGCGATGTTCGTGACGCGCCTGGGCTGACTCAGGTAGCGCCTGCCCTGGTGGAATGCGATGGCCTGGTAGTGGATGTTGAAGAAGGTCCCTACGAGCGCTGAGTCGACGCCGACGACGGATTGATGCAGCGTTCCGGATGGAGGGATCACGCCGAGATGGGTCACGCGCAGGGGATTGGCAATGTGCAAGTTACCGGTCAGCGGACCGAGGGGGCGCCAACCGGCGCGCGCGGAAGAGAGCAGTGCCACGGTCGCCCCAGGGGCGCCCTCCACCTGGATCTGGACAGCCTGACTGCCACGGTAGAAGTCGGGCGTTACGAGCGTGAGATCTGGCTGCGTGATCGCAGTGGTATCGCTTCCGGTATCGGCGCGGATGTCGATTCCGTCGCAACCGGCGAGCGAGTTTGGGTAGGTGGGCTCAGCCGGGGCGCCGGGGCCGCCCAGGACGGTCAAATCCCGGTGGTCCACCGTGCTACCCGCGCCAACGACCCGCAGACCGTCACCGCCGGAGCCACTGAAGAAGGGGCCATGGCCGCCCGACTGACCGCCGATGTAGCCGGTCCCGCCCAGGAGCTGGCAGGAATAGAGTGCGACCTTCGAGGCCTCCACACGGAGCCCGTGGTCGCCCGGTCCGCCGTCGATCCCGGCCGGGCCGCCGTGGCGACCCTCAAACGTGCAGCCGGTGAAGGTCACCTTTGTGCTTCGCATCACGGACTGCGTCGAACCACCAACGCCGCAGAGGCCCACCTCCCAGAAATTGCCCAACGGGGGGACAGCAGCGACGGAGGAGTTCCGCACCGCGTCACAGTCTTGAACGTGAATCGGTCCGGCGCAGTCCTGAACGAGGATGCCGCTGTGGAGGACGAGGCCCGTGATGATGACATCGTCCCCGGCGGATGCATTGAGGATCTGCAGCTGCTCGGTGAGCACGGCCGCGCCAGGGACGTCAGCGCGAATGCTCACGTCGAGTGAGTCGACGACGACCGGCAGCACATAGACGCCTGGCTTGACCAGAATCAGGTCCCGGTCAGCAGCGACCGCCACGGCATCGGCGATCTCGAGAAACGCCCCAGAGCCGGTGGAGTCGACGACGTGAACGTCTGCGATGGCCGATGATGCGAGGAAAAATGCGAGTGGCGTAGCGAGAGTGGGATGCATGGACGCGAGCCTCAGTGGAATCGGGGGAACGATCTTTGTTGTGGGTCATTCATTGTGTGCCGGGGTACGTCGAACCGGATAGCGAAGAAACGCCGGGAAGTGGGGTCCTCGTGGACTGACCGGACGACTACGCCGTCACTCACCGCCCAGGCCACCTTGCGACAGGACCAACCCCCGGGGCATGTCGGGATTTGTGTTGGCACGGTAGAGTCGTCCCATGGCGTTCAGGCAACTTCGACCGAAACACGTGGGGGTGCTTATGGCCCTCGGAGCTCTATTGACTTGGGTGCCCCTGCGGGCGGAGGCTGGGCCCGAGGTGCAAGCGGTGGCGCAAGCTGGTGCGCAGGCCGAGGCAGCCCCGCCTGCGCAAGATGGGTGCCGGCGCTGCAAGGGGCGGGGCGTGAAGGACTGCCCGAACCACGATGCGGCCATGCGTGAGGCGGAAGGGCGGGTGCAATTCTGCTCGTTGGCTGCGGCGTGTGACAAATGCTCGGGCACCTTGGTCGTGGACTGCGATCGGTGCGACGGCGGGCCCGAGTCGGCGGCGGCGGAGCAGCGGCGCAAGGCGATCGAGGACTGGATGGCCAACTCGCGCGTGGCGCAGCATTTCAAGCGGAACGTACCGAGGTGCGATACGGAGCGGTTTGAGCTCGTGATGGACGTCTCGGGCAAGTTCAAGGTGGGGCGCAAGAAGATCGACGCCCATGCGTTGATGCACCTCGTGGCCGATGACACCACATTCGTGGAAGAGCGCGTGCGCGAGCACTTCGAGGTGGAGCCGAAGGAAGACTACTTCGCGAAGATGCGCATGTGGATGTGGGCGAACCCGGAGGATCACTCCGAGGCCGTCAAGGAGTTCATGGACTCCAGTGCGCGGGGGGACTTCAAGCTCCTGGGCAAGGATCCGGTTTTCGCCGTGTGGCAGGAGCCGGGGCTTTTTTCCACGGCCCAAGGCATTCGCTCGGTGTTCACCCACAACGCGGGGCACATGCTTGTGTCGAACCTCTTCCGCCAGCTCGACGTGAGTCCCCACGGAGGAGGGTGGCTCGACGCGGGCGTGGGGCATTGGTATGAGTACGCTCGATTCGATCGCAGCGTGAACTACTGCATCGAAGAGGCCTCGATCCTTGAGAACTTCTCGAACGGCGTTTGGAAAGCGGCGATGCGCAAGATGTGCGCGTCGGCGGAGTCGAAGGGGCAGACGCTCGTCGTTCCGCTACTCAGCAAGATCACGACGTCCATGTCTGCGCGCGAGCAGGCCGTTTGCTGGTCCTTCTTCGACTGGATCGTCGCGAAGAAGCCCGGGGCCCTGCGGCCGATCTTGGTGGGCCTCAAGAAGAAGCAGGACAACCGCGATCTCTTCAAGGAGTTCCTGGGAGTCAACGTCCTCGATGCGGAGACCCTGTGGCGATCCTGGGTGATGTCGACCTACCCCGCGAAAGAGAAGACGCGCTGAGGGCCGCCGAGCCAGTCGAAGGGCCGCTAGCGGCGGCGCAGGCCAAAGCGACGCCAGACCGGCGCGTGGTCGGACAGGCCACGGAGGGCATCTAGGCTCGGAGGCTCGTGCGCCGGGTCGATCGTCTGGTCAGGGGTGAGCTCCAGGTGACTCCCCGATCGGTAGAAGACACGATCGATGCCGCCGCCGCCTGCGTCCTTCAAGTGCGCAGCCGCTGCGAAATCTTTGAGGGCCGAAGAGCCACAGTTGAAGTCCCCCGCAACGATCACCGCGTCGTCGAGAGCCGTGCGGGTCAGGATGTCCTGGCGTAGTTGGTCCCTCTGGACCTCCCGCGCCTTCCGGTCCCCCTTCGATCCACCCGCGTCGAAGTGCACGTTGTACACCCAGATCTGAAGCGAGCCGCCTAGATCCAGCGTGCCGGCGGCGAAGCCCTTCCACGCCCAGCGGTCGTGGTATGCCCCGAACAGTCCATGGGCAGTCTTCCAGGGGACGTGTTCAACGCTCGACAGCGGGTAGGCTGACATCCGCGCGAGACCATCCCCAAGGCGCAGGAAGCCGCCTGAACGTGGGGGTCCCTGCCACGGGTGCGGGGCGCTGAGCCGCTGGTGGTACCAGAAGTCTTCCTGGAGGAGCACGAGTTCGAACGGCCCAAGGCCCGCGCCGATCTTGGGGTGCGTCTCGCGGCCGTCGAATTTTCCGACCCATCGCGGCAGGCCAGCGACGTTGTAGGTCAGGAGATCGATCGAGCCGGGGATCGGAGCTTCGGCCTGTGGCTCAAGCTGCGCCGGCTGCAGGGTCACCCGGCCAGGACCGCACGCCGTGAGCAGGAGGGCGGCGATGGCTGCGCCAGGCGTGAGGGGGCGAGTTCTTCGGGACACCATGGTGGGGTGATCGGTGGGTTCTGATCCGCCGCGCTACCGCGCCTTCCAGGCCGTGAGAATCTTGGTTTCGCGGTCGGGCGAAAGGGCCATGGGCGGGGAGTTCTGCTTCTCCATCGGGAGGGTGTCGTACCACTCGAGTGTGTCGAGCGCTGTCTTCGCGATGGGGCGGAAAGTGAGGCTCGCCTCCCGCGCCTTCTGCACGCTGATGCGCTGGGAGCCGAGGTGGTCGCCCTCGGGCATGATCCAGGGAATAGCGAAGGTGAGCCGGTGCTCGCTCAGGAACTCCTGGTCGTCGATCCAGTGCCAGGTGACGTCCGAGGAGAACGCCCCTTTCACGCCGTAGACGAACTCTGCCATCGACGTGGGCGTTCCGGGGCCCGTGGCGTTGTAGGTGCCGCCGCCGCCGCGCTCGAGGAGGCGGATCATGAACTCGGTCAAATCGCGGACGTCGATCTGTTGGACCAGGTCTGCCTTGGCGCCAGGAACCACGACGTCGCCGCCGCGGCGAATCCGCGTGGGCCAGTACGTCCCTCGATGGGTTCGGTCGAGGGGCCCGACGATGTAGCCCGGGCGCACGACGATGGCGCGGTCCTCACCGAAGGCCTCGCGGGCAACGTTCTCCGAGCGCGCCTTCATGACGCCGTATGCGTACGAGCCGTTCTTGCCCTTGGAGGGATCCTCGAGGGCCGGCGGGTCACTTTCGTCGAGGCCGGCCTTGAGGTACGGGTAGTAGACGCCCGTGGACGAGATGTAGAGGTATGTCTTCGCCGCGTCCTTGAGGAGCTCCGCGGTTGCGCGGGTCCATGACTCCTTGCGCCCCGAAGCATCGATGACCGCGTCCCACTCGCGCCCCTTGAGGGCCTCCAGGTTGTCCTCGCGGTCGCCGATCAGATGCTCGACCTCTTGGAACGCGTCCTGGAAGAGCCCCGGCTGCGTTTTCCCGCGGGTGAAGATCGACACCGAATGGCCGCGCTCGAGGGCGTACCGCACGTTGTGGGGGCCCGTCAGGTTCGTGCCGCCGAGGATCAGAATGCGCAGGGGCTTCCGCTCGGTTCCTTGCGAACGGGCGGCGGCCGGAGCGCCGGCCATTGCGCCGGCCATTGGGTCCGGCGCGGGGAGTCCGAGCCAGGCCGCACTCGCGGCGGAAGCGCTGAGGAAAGTGCGGCGATCGATCGGCATAGCTGGCTCCGGGGGGCAATGGGAGGCAGGCACGAGCGCCGTTCTCCGTTCCATTCGAAGCTGCGTTTGTACCGGGACCGACTGCGCAGAGGTGGCTCCTCGGCCGCTTCCCACGGATGACTTACTGACTCGACGATGGTGACCGCGGCCGGTGCAGACCCCTAGCGCACGATGAGCATGGCCGGGTTCGTGAGCTCGGTGGCGCCGCTCGAGAGGGTGCGCGACGCCTGGAGGTGGATCACTGTTCCACGGGGCAAGGCCGGGACCGTGAACGGAAGTGAGTAGAGCCCCGAAGCTGGCGCGGAGCCAAGGGAGACGCCCCTTTCGGCCGAGTGTGCCAGGGGGATCGCGGATCCCGCCGCGGCTGTCAATCTGGCGAAGCGGCCGAGGAAGATGCGCGCGGACGAACCCGGATCGGCTTCAAAACGGATGTCGGCAACGGAACCCGGCGTGAACGGGCCCGCAAGGGAAAGGGCGG
>CAJXRJ010000158.1 GCA_913058555.1 uncultured bacterium | reverse complement strand
GAGATCATGCCTAGTCTCGTGGGCTCGGAGATGTGTATAAGAGACAGACCCCGAAGGGCCACGCGGAGCGTATCCCCGGATCCCCCGCGCACGGAAGCGGTCAACCGGTCGCCGCCCGCCAGCTCGATGGAGCAGCGATCGGCAAGGGGGATCTTCTCATCCGTCATCTGGGTCGCGGGCAAACCTTCGAACCGGATGAACGCCGCCCCCGCTTTGGCAAGGCTCCGAATGGGAGCACCACCGGGAGAGCGGTAGGTCACCTTTCCGTCCAGGGACTCGAGCGCGAGCCTTGGGCCGTCGTCGACGGGCGTGGTCGCCGGCGCGGGCGCCCCATAGGAGAAGAGGGCGAATGCGGAGCCGGCAGCCAGCAAAGTCCCGGTGGGGATCATCAGCGAGAAGGCGTTCATAGACAGCGAATGTAGGGTCTCGAAGTGCCGGGTGGCACCCTCGATTACACGGGCCGTGCATCGCTCCCCCTCGCATCGGACATCGACGCACCGTCCAGGGCTCCCCAGCCCCCAGAAACGGCGCCTGCGGGCCGATCGTCCCCTGGCGCCCACTCAGATCGGACGAAACCAGCCCGGGAGGGCGCGCTGGCGCCCGCAGGAACCGGCAATCGGCCCCCGCTGGCGGAGCAGGGGGGACCACTTGCCGCTACGCCTTTGCGGCCCCTGCCCCTCGATCGCCTCGAACGGAGGCCCACCGGCTCGCCAGGCCACGGTCAGTCTCGGATTCCGGACACGATCGGCCCCGAGTGCTGCGACGGTGCATCGTCCCCAATCGCCCCATCAAGCTCGGCCTCCGAGAACGTGGCCATGTCCGAATGCAATCTTGCTGCGTACTCCACGAGGCCAAACGCGGCGAGCGCGCCGCTGCCTTCCCCGAGGCGTAGCCCAAGCTCGAGCAGGGGCCGAGCATGCATAGCCTCGAGCAGCCTCGCGTGACCTGGCTCGTCCGAACGGTGTCCGAAGATCAGGTTCTCCCGCAGTTCCGGTTCGTTGAGGACAGCGGCGTACATCGCGGCGGTCACGACGAAGCCGTCCACGAGCACAGCCGCACCGATTTCCCTCGCAGCCTGGACGGCCCCCACGAGGGCCGCAATGTCACGCCCGCCCACCCGGCGGACGATCTCCAAGGGGTCCTCCGTCGACCCGAGCCGCGCAAGGGCATCGTCGATCACTTGCTGCCTTCGGCGAAGGCCTTCTCCGTCGACGCCAGCTCCGAGCCCCACGAACTCTTCCGCCGGCCTCCCGAGCAGGGCGGCACTGACTGCGCTCGCGGGCATGGCATTGCCTATCCCCATTTCCCCGAGAATCAAGACCTTAGGGCGGGGCTCTAGGTTGACCACGGCCAAACGCCCGGCCTCCACCGCGGCCTCGAAGAGCTCGGGCGACATCGCGTCTTCGACCCGGAGGTCCCCCGCTGCGAGACCATTGAATCGGTGCCGAAAGACCTCGGCGGACGATCCATTCGGCGGGATGTCATAGGCCGTGTCGACGCCCACGTCGTGGACCTGGAGCGGGAGCCCATGCACCCAGTCCGCGGCGACCGCGGCCGCGGCCCCGCCGCGGGCGAAATTGACGACCATGCCCGCCGTCACGGAGGCGGGGTAGATGGCCACCCCATGCCGCACCACCGGATGGTCCGCCGCGAAGATCACAGCCGCGGCCGGGCGAGCCATCGGCCGCTCGGCGTTCTGGATGCTCGCGAGGTCCAGGACTACCTGTTCGAGGGCCCCGAGGCTGCCGAGGGGCTTCGTCAGTTGAAACTGACGGGCTGCGGCTGCATCGAGACCGGGGTTTGCGGGCCGGGAAGGGGCTTGGGGCATGGGCGCTGGGAGAGGGAGAGGGCGTCCTTGATCAGGGGAGGACGTTAGCAGGTGATCCTTAACAGTGAATCAGCTCTCTCCTCTCAGAGATCACAGGTCATTCATGTTGGCCGCCGCCCCACTGGGCCATACCGCGCCAAAACGAGCGAAACGACTCCGTTTGGTGCGGGCGGCGAAGCGAAATGGAGCCTTCCGGGGAGGTTAGGAGGTCCGGCTCCGAATGTGACAGCGGCAATACACGCCCCGAAAAGTGCTCGGGAAAGCGCCCCGGCCGCCACGCCTCGCTCGCACTAGCGGCCCTCACTTGCGGCAACGGCCGCTAGGGATCGCTAGCGGCTCGATCGCCGGACGAAACAGCGCCTCCGAGGCCTCCGGCCACTCAGCGCCACACCGCTTCGGAAGGTCGAGACTCACCGCCTCGCCCCGGTGGCGCGGCCCGACTCGCCCTCGCCCCCATCGCCAGGTCGCCGTCAAATCGGCAGTGGCTTCCCCCTGCCCCCGCGCCCGCTGCCTTTGTGGCAGCGCCCCCGGGGCCTCTCCCACGGCCAAGAAAGCCCGCTGGACCCGCCCGAAACCGCCCCTCGCGCCGCTCCAGTCCTCCTTTGCCAAGCTCGGCACGCCCTTTGCTTCCCGGGCAGCTCCACAAGAGATCAGGAGTCTGGTCGGACACAGCTCCGGCCCCTGGCGCCGGCCCCGAACCCGTCACCGGGTCCGAGACCCAGCCCAGACCGAAGCCGCCGCACCACGCCGGGCTCCCGACTTTCCACCCACCCCCAGGGCGCTGTTCCCACGGAGCAAGCCCTTAGCCGGAACGACCTTTCCTCAGCCGATATGGCCAAGCAGATGGTTTTCGAGTCCGACGCGCGTGAGGCAATCCTCCGCGGAGTCGACAAACTCGCCAAGGCGGTCACCACGACCCTCGGACCCCGCGGCCGCAACGCCGTCATCGACAAAGGTTGGGGTGCTCCCACCGTGACCAAAGACGGAGTAACGGTCGCGGAGGAGATCCAGCTCCAGAACCCCTACGAGCAGATGGGCGCCCAGCTCGTCAAGGAGGTCGCCTCCAAGACCTCCGACGTCGCTGGCGACGGCACGACGACAGCCACGATGCTCACCCGCACGATCTTCGCGGGCGGCCTCAAGGCCATCACCGCCGGCGCGGCCCCCGCTCGCCTGAACGCGGCGATGCAAGACGGCGCCGCCAAGGTCGTCGCCAAGCTCGACGCCATGTCGACCAAGGTCGGCGGCAACGACGAGATCAAGCAGATCGCGACGATCTCCGCCAACAACGACCCGGCCGTGGGCAAGCTCATCGCCGATGCCATGAAGAAGGTCGGCCGCGACGGTGTCATCACCGTTGAGGATGGCAAGTCCATGGTGACGAACGTCGACGTTGTCGAAGGCATGCAGTTCGACCGGGGCTTCCTCTCGCCCCACTTCGTCACGTCCCCCGAGGACATGGAGTGCCAGTTCGATAACGCTCAGATCCTCATTCACGAGGCGAAGATCTCGAACGTGCAGGCGCTTCTTCCGCTGCTCGAAGCGAACAAGGACAGCGGCAAGCCGCTTCTCCTCATCGCCGAGGACATCGAGAACGAGGCCCTCGCCACGCTCGTCGTCAACAAAATGCGCGGCATCCTCAACATCTGCGCCGTCAAGGCCCCCGGCTACGGCGACCGCCGCAAGCAGATGCTGCTCGACCTGGCCGCCCTCACCGGCGCCACGGCGATCATGAAGGACACCGGCATGGAGCTCGAGGCGGTCACGCCCCAGCACCTCGGTAGCGCCCGCCGCCTGACCGTCTCCGCCGACGCCACCACGATCGTGGGCGGCAAAGGCAAGAAGGCCGACGTCGAGGCCCGCGTGGCCCAGATTCGCGCCGAGATCGACAACACCACCTCGGATTACGATCGCGAGAAGCTCCAAGAGCGCCTCGCAAAGCTCACCGGCGGCATCGCTCAGATCAACGTCGGCGGCGCCACGGACACGGAAGTCAAGGAGCGCAAGGCCCTCATCGAGGACGCCCTTCACGCCACCCGCGCTGCTGTGGAAGAAGGCGTCCTGCCCGGTGGTGGTGTTGCGCTTCTGCGCGCCCGCGAGGTCATCCTCGACCTCAAGCTTCGGGACGACATCGACTACAACCTCGGTATCGACACGCTGTACAAGGCGCTCGCGCGTCCGATCCACCAGATCGCCGAGAACGCCGGCTTCGACGGCGCTGTCGTCGGCCATAAGGTCCTCCGCGAGCGGAAGCAGACCTTCGGCTTCAATGCCCTGACCGGCGAGTACGGCGACATGGTCGCCATGGGCATTCTCGACCCCGCGAAGGTGACCAAGTCCGCGCTTCAAAACGCGATCAGCGTCGCCACGCTTCTGCTCACCACCGACGCGCTCATCGTCAACAAGCCGGAGCCCCAGGGCGCGGCTCCCGGCGGCGGCGAAATGGACGGCATGGGCGGTATGGATGACATGGGCATGGGCGGCATGGGCTTCTAAAAGCCGGCTTCTCCCCCCACATCCTTCGCTAATCAACCCACACACACCGAACACCCCACACCCCCACTTTCGACATGGCTAAGCAAATCATGTTCGACGACGCCGCTCGTCAGAAGATGAAGGCCGGCATCGAGAAGCTCGCCAAGACCGTTCGCGTCACCCTCGGCCCCGCCGGACGCAACGTGATCCTTCAGAAGAGCTTCGGATCCCCCCACGTCACCAAGGACGGCGTCTCCGTCGCCAAGGAGATCGAGCACTCAGACCCCTTCGAGAACATGGGCGCCAAGCTCGTTCTCGAGGTGGCCAACAAGACCAACGACGTGGCCGGCGACGGCACCACGACGGCGACGGTCCTGGCCTCTGCGATCTTCAACGAAGGCCTCAAGTATGCCGCCACCGGTGTCTCGACCATCGAGCTCCGTTCCGGCATCGACAAGGCCGTGGCCTACGCGGTCGAGGCCATCGAGGGCCAGGCCCGCAAGGTCAAGACCAAGGCTGACAAGGCTGCTGTCGCAACGATCTCGGCCAACAACGACCGCGAGATCGGCGAGCTGCTCGCCGAGGCCTTCGACAAGGTCGGTAACGAAGGCGTCATCACCGTCGAAGAGAACAAGGGCGTCGAGACGTACATGGATCACGTCGAGGGCATGGAGTTCGACAAGGGCTACCTGTCCCCGTACTTCGCCACCGACCTCGGGAAGCTCATTGCTGAGTACGAAGACGCTCACGTTTTCATCTGCAACAAGAAGATCTCGACCGTGCGCGAGATGATCCCGGCTCTCGAGGCCGCCATGCGTAGCGGACGCCCGCTGCTCATCATCGCCGAGGACATCGAGGGCGAGGCCCTCACGGCCCTCGTCATCAACCGCCTCAAGAACGTGCTCAACGTGGTGGCCGTGAAGGCCCCGGGCTTCGGCGAGCGCCGCAAGTCCTACCTCGACGACATCGCAGCCCTCACCGGCGGCGTGTCCATCACGGACGACCTTGGGATCTCCCTCGAGAACGTCACCGAGGAGCACTTCGGCAGCGCCGCGCGCGTGGTCGTCTCCAAGGACTCCACCACGATCATCCAGGGCGGCGGCAAGAAGAAGGCCGTCACCGACCGTGCCAAGCAGATCCGCGTCCAGATCGAGAAGACGAACTCGGACTACGACCGTGAGAAGCTCGAAGAGCGCCTTGCGAAGCTCACGGGCGGCGTCGCCGTCATCAAAGTCGGCGGCGAGACCGAGGCTGAGATGAAGGAGAAGAAGGACCGTGTCGAGGACGCCCTCAACGCGACCCGCGCCGCTATCCAGGAAGGCATCGTCCCCGGCGGCGGCAGCGCGCTCCTGCGTGCGGCCCAGGCCGTGGCCGAAGGCCGCTACAAGGGCGACGAGAAGTTCGGCGCCCTCATCATCGAGCGTGCCCTTCAGGCTCCTATCCGCCAGATCGCCGAAAACGCCGGCGTCGACGGCTCCGTGGTCGCTGAGACCGTGCGTGAGAAAGGCAAGACCTTCGGCTACAACGCCCTGACCGGCGACTACGAAGACATGTTCAAGGCCGGCGTCATCGACCCCGCAAAGGTCGTGCGCTCCGCCCTGCAGAACGCCGCTTCGATCTCGGGCCTGCTCTTGACGACCGACTCGATGATTACCGACATCAAGGACGACGAGGCCATCGAAGGCACCGTAGCCTGATCGCGCCCCGCGCAATCTCCAATCGCCGGGCGGCGGGGCGAACCACGCTCCGCCGCCCGCACCCATAACCACTTCTCTCCCGCACGCCGCAAGATATGCCCTCCCAGCGCGACTACTACGAGGTCCTCGGAGTCTCCAAAGACGCCTCCGCGACCGAAATCAAGAAGGCGTATCGCAAGCTGGCGCTGAAGTACCATCCGGATCAAAACCCGGATGACTCCAGCGCTGAGGCGAAGTTCAAGGAAGCCGCCGAGGCCTACGACATCCTCTCGAACGATCAGAAGCGCCAGCGCTACGATCAGTTCGGGCACCAGGCCTTCGCGAACGGCGCCGCCGGCGGAGGCGGCGGTGGCTTCACCAACGTCGAAGACATCTTCTCCGCCTTCGGAGACGTCTTCGGGAACATGTTCGGCGGAGGAGGTGGCGGCGGTGGCCGTCGCCGCGGCCCCCGCCGCGGCCGCGACCTGCGCATCGTGCTCGAACTCACCCTCGAGGAAGTCGATGAAGGCGTGACCAAGACGGTCGCGCTCAAGCGTCTTGACGGCTGCGACAACTGCGACGGCTCCGGCGCACGACCCGGCACGACCAAGACCACCTGCTCGACCTGTGGAGGCGCCGGCCAAGTCGCCCGCTCCGCCGGTTTCTTCCAGATGGCTTCCCCCTGCCCGAGCTGCCGTGGCGCAGGCCAGACCATCGAGTCCCCGTGCCAATCCTGCTCCGGAAGCGGCACGGTACAGCAGCGCAAGGAGATCGAGATCAAGGTCCCCGCCGGCGTCGAGGAGGGAGTTCAACTCCGCGTCACCGGCGAAGGCGACGCGGGCCCCGAAGGCGCTCCCCGCGGCGACCTCTACTGCGTGATCCGCGAGAAGGACCACAAGGTCTTCCAACGCTCAGGTCCGGACGTCCTCACGGAGGTTCCGTTCTCCTTCGCCCAGCTCGCCCTGGGCGACAAAGTCGAGATCCCAACCCTGCGCGGCAAGGTCGAGATGACCGTGCCCTCCGGCACGCAGTCCGGCAAGGTCTTCCGCCTGCGTGGCCAGGGCTTGCCCCGACTGGAGGGACGCGGCAAGGGCGATCAACTCGTGCGCGTCTTCTGCGAGATCCCAACCAAAATCTCCGATCGTCAACGCGAGCTCCTCGAGGAGTTCCACGAGATCGACGGCGAGGCCAGCGGCAAGAAGTCCTTCTTTGACCGCGTGACTGAATACTTCAAGTGACCCCCATGGTCTTCGGACGCAAGCGCAAACAGAAGGCCGACAGCCAGAGCAAAGCCATGGACGACACCACCCACACGGACGAGCCCCTCGAGGACAACGTGTCCGACGCCCCTGATGCCCTCGAGTCCGAGGACATTCCGGAGGTCGAAGCCCTCTCCGAGACCGAGGCCCTCGAAGCCGAACGAGACGACTACAAGGACCGCTGGCTCCGTGCCCAAGCGGACTTCCAGAACCTTCGTCGCCGCACCGGCGCAGACATCGACGCGGCTGTCGCACGCGCCAAGTCCGAGGTTCTCACCGAGGCGATCACGGTCCTCGACTACCTCGACATGGCCCTGGCGACCCCGGTGAGCTCCGAAGAGGCCAAGAACCTCAAGATCGGCGTCGAGATGACCCGCGGCCAACTTCAGGGTCTCTTCGATCGCCTTTCGGTCAAGCCCATCCCCGTGGCGGATACCTTCGATCCGCTGATCCACCAAGCGGTCTCCACGGTCGAAACCACCGATCACGAGCCCGGCACCATCGTGGAAGTCGTCCGCAATGGCTACTTCATGGGCGAAACCGTCCTACGCTTCACCCAAGTCCGCGTAGCCGCCGCCCCCGAGCCAACCGCCGAGGAATCCTCGGAAGAGCAGACCTCGGATAACGCTTCCTCCGACGGCCTCGAAAACGCCTAGCCCAACGCGCCCATGCCCACCTACGACTACCGCTGCAACGCCTGCGAACACACCTTCGAGGAGTTCCAGATGATGAGCGAAGCGGTTCTCAAGAAGTGCCCCGAGTGCGGCAAACTCAAGCTTGAGCGCCTCATCGGCACCGGCGCCGGCTTCGTCTTCAAAGGCTCCGGCTACTACGTCACCGACTACCGCGACAAGTCCTACAACGAAGCCAAGAAGGCCGACTCGGCCCCGTCGTCCGACTCCGCAGGCTCGTCGGATTCCTCAGGCTCCTCGGATTCAACGCCGTCCTCCTGAGGCCCCACCTCCTGCTAGCCCGGTCGGGTTATCGCGCGCCGCATCCACTCTTCGAAGTTTGGACGCGGCGCGTTTTTTCGCAGCAGGGGACCCGCGATCAGGAAGCCAACATCAGGTCAAAGGCTCGGGTGAGCGAGTCGGTCTCGTGACTGCCGATGACGAGGTCCGCCTCCGCCTGGACCTCCGAGAGAGCGTTGCCCATCGCAACACCAAGGCCGGCCGCTTGCAGCATCGGGATGTCGTTGTCGGCGTCCCCAACGGCGATGACGCGACCTGCGGGAATCCCTTTGGATTCCGATAGGTATCGGAGCGCCTCGGCTTTGCCTTGGCAGGGGGCGTGCACGTCGATGGCGCTGTAGGGGTTGGTCTTGTGCCGGGGAAGAATCGACAACGGGAAGTGGGAGATGTAGATCGGAGCGGCGGCGGCTTCCTGGATCTCAGCGGCGATGGCCGCGGACGAGGTGCCCGTGCAGTTGATCTGGAAGCTGAGGCGAATCGTGTTCTCCCGCAATAGCTCGGGGCGCGGAAGGTGCTGGACTCCGATGAAGCCGTCGAAATTGCGGGCCTCCTCGGGGGTTCGGGGCGCGAGGGCCAGCTTCTCACCTGCGGTCATGACGATGAGCTGGGCGTCACGCTCGGCGGCCCACCGGTGAAGGCGGGCGTTGGTGCGATTGGAGATCAGGCGCTCCTCAAGCATCCGGTTTTCGACGGGACACCAAAGGGCGCAGCCGTTGAAGAGGGATATCGGCGTCCTGAGGCCGAGGCTCTCGATCACCGGGAGGGCTGAGATCTTGGAGCGGCCGGTGGCGATCATGACGATCTTGCCGGCGGCCTCTGCGTCGCGGATGGCGTCGACGACCCGGGGATGGATCGTCTCGTCGGGCAGGAGGAGCGTTCCGTCGAGATCGAGGATGATGGCGTCGTAGCTGGAGGGCATGGGCGTGACCATAACGCAAGCGGTCTCGGCGGCTCTAGGGGCAGCTTGTTCCCCCGCGCGCCAAGGGCGCCCAAGGGTCCATGGCCGGACCCGGAGCGGCGGGCCTTCTTGGTTCCGCTACTGGGCGCGCATGGTCAGTCTTAGCTCCTTGCCGGCGGCGACGTCCACGTCCTTTGTCTCCAGGAGTTCGTCGGGCCTCGTACCGGAGTGGGTGGTGACTCGGTAGCGGCCGGGGCGTAGGCTCCCGAAGTAGGAAGAGCGGCGGCCGTTTTGGGTCCGGGGTCGCCCGCTGGGATTGCCGGAGGCGTCAAGACGGACGATCTTGGCGTAGGGCCGGGACCGGTCCCGGCGGGAGCCTTGGGAGCGGTCGAGGGTGACGCGGATAGCGCCCGCGGTGCGCGCTTTTATGACGACGCCCGTCCGGGACTCGCCCAGGGCAAGTGGCTCGACGGTGACGGTTTCGCCGCGGATGAGGTTGCCGGAGACCTGAATCGAAACCGGGAGTCCGGAGGCCATGCCCGGGAATTCGAACCGGCCCGAGGAATCCGTTGTGGCCCGGCCAGGCTGGAGCCAGTCCTCGTCGGTGTCGATGTCCCCGTCGCTGGTCTCGCGGTAGGTGCGTTGACCGATGTAGGCCCGGTCGTTGCCATCTATCCCGGAGACCTGGACTCGAACTCCGGCGAGGGGTTTGTCCCCCGGCCTGGAGACGACGGTTCCGGAAAAGGTCGTGTCCGCGAGGGCGATGACGAGCTCGGGGAGGCCTGGGCCGATCACGACGGGCACCCGGTTCACCATCGCGCGCGATCGGTGGGAGATGGCGAGTTCGTACTCCCCGTGGGGCACCGCGGGGAGGCGGAAGCGACCGTTGGCGGTGGTGGCGGCGCGGAGCTCGAGGGAGCGGGTTTGGGGACGGAGCAGCTCCGTCCCCTCGCGCACGTCGAAGGAGATGCGCGCGTCACCGAGGGGTGCGCCCGCGACCGTAATGAGGCCGGTGACGGCGGCCATGGGAATGGCGGTGACCACCGCTACCACTTCGCCGGAGGCGGGCACGGTCACGGGGACCGTGGTCTCCGCCCAGTCCTTCGGTCGCCGAGGCCGCATGCTCGGGGGCGCGACGGACACACGGGCTTGGCCAGCGGGAATGGACTCGAATCGGGCGCGGCCAGAGTCATCGGTCTGGGCGGTGAGCTCCCGTTCGCCCCGGACCCTCGCGCCTTCGAGCGTGAGCTTCACTTCCGCGCGCGGGACCGGCTGGCCAGTGGGACCCACGACCTCCGCAATGACGTTGGCGCCCCGTACGAGACGCACCGTCGCGAGCTTGTCCGTGTCCTTAGGATTCA
Source organism: uncultured bacterium (assembly GCA_913058555.1). Classification (GTDB taxonomy): domain Bacteria; phylum Planctomycetota; class UBA1135; order UBA1135; genus Saltatorellus. The sequence continues at coordinate 1,763 of CAJXRJ010000158.1, read as the reverse complement.
GGGGGCCCGCGGCGATGTATCCAGGGGCCTGAACGCCAAGGAGAAGTTCCGTACCGGGGGGCCGCTGAAGGTTGATGAGGCCCGCGCGATCCGTCTTGCCGTAACGGACGGTGTCGCTGTCGTAGGCCTTCTGGGATCTCCCCCACCAGCGCTGGAACCAGCGGGTGTTCTTCTTGGCGGCGAGGTAGACCTGCGCCGACTCCACGGGATCACCGGACTTGTCGTCGAGGACGGCGACCTGGAAGGACTCGCCCTTCGACAAGGTCAGATCCCCGAGGTCCTTCGCTTCGCCATGGGGCACTTCGACGCCCCGGACAATGAGGTCCTCGTAGCCCGGCGCACGGACACGAAGGGAATAGGTGCGGGTCCGGCGGCGACGGTCTTGGATCGCGTCGAAGCGGAAAACGCCGCCGGGGTGAACCGTGAGGGTCGTGCCCTCGCTGGATTTGAGAGACTGGGCGTCGAACTCGGTGCCCTCGGGTGAGCCATTGGCGCGGTAGATGATGTACGACTCGACGGGAACGGAGCCCTCGGGGCCCATCGCCACCACGCGGCCGCGGAGGCTCGATTCGACGGGCCAATTAAGTTCGACGTTCGTGTCGCCCGCGAGCGCTTCCACCGATTGGGAGGACCGGATGCTCCGGGTACCGAAGGCGCCCGAGCGGGCCAGGCGCAGTTGATAAGAGACCTGCGGCATGAGCCCATCGAGTGCAAACGCTCCTTCGGAATCCACCGGGGCCGCGGTGACTCGTCGGAGGCTCTGGGGCACTTCCGATTCCCCCGTGGGCGCGGCGCGTACGAGCAAACCCTCAAGGGCATCCTCGGGGGCACCGACCACGTTGCCGGCAATCGTCATGCCCCGCTCGAGGACGAGGGTGAGGCCGGAGAGGGGTCTTTGCAGCTCGGCCTCGCCCCCCACTGCGCCCGGCGCAAACCCCTTGGCTTGCACGAGGAACTCGAAGGGCCCAGGACGGAGTTCAGTGCATTCGAAGCGGCCCTCTTCATCGGTGGGCGCGAGCTCAAGGCCTCGGCTCGGGTAGCTCACGCTCAGGAGACCTTGGGTCTCCGCCTGGCTGACGAAGACGCGGGCACCCACCACGGGTTTGCCGCTGGGCGACCTGACGCGGCCACTCGCGGCCGCACCGGCGGTCATCGAGATCACGCCCAGGTCATGGGGCGGCTCGATGCTCATGGTCTGGGACTCCACCCGCAAGGGCACGTGCCCCTCGGCGCGGAGGAGGACACGGAGACGGTCGCCGGGCTCGAGGACGGGCTCGTCTTCGGAGAATGAAAGGGCGAAACGCCCGCTGGGGCCGGACTCCATAGCGCCCGTCCACTTGGCCATCGAGTCGTCCGACTCCAGGCCAAGGGGGACCCGGCCGCCGCGCGTCGTGACCTGGATTCTGGCCCCGTCGAGGGGCTGAGTGTCTGGGCCGGTGACGAGGCCCACAAGCTGGAATCCGGAGCCGGCGCCGTTCGCGCTGGCCTCGGTGGCGGAGGCCTCCGCCGCAAGGGCGGCGCGGGAATCGGCGACGCCGGGGCCGTTGCCCGCGGTCAGGACCAGGTTGGCCTCGTCCGCTGTGTTGATCAGGGCGGGGCCCGTGGCCCCATGCCCACTGGGCTGCAGGCCGAGCGAATCCGAGGCTCCCTGCTGCCAGAACCAGGCCAAACCGGCGCCTGAGGCGAGGAGGAGAATGAGAAGCAGGATCGAGCCGCGGGCGGTCATGTGGGGCTGAACCTGTCTCTTATACACATCTGACGCT
>CAJXRJ010000157.1 GCA_913058555.1 uncultured bacterium | reverse complement strand
GCTTCTCCAAGGTCAAGGGCGGAAGGCGCCGTCGATACCGCTGCACGGCATGCGGGAAGACCTTCGGCGCGACGACGGGCACGCCCTACAAGCGGCTCCAACATTCCATGCGGCGCTTCAACCGCGTCGCTGCCCTCAGCGTCGAGGGCGTCAACAAATCGGCCATCGCACGACTCGAGAGCCTCTCCTGGAACACGGTCGCTCGCTGGCTGGAACGGGCCGCGGCCCTCGCGCGCCGCTTCAACGACAAGCACCTGCGTGGCCACGAACTCGTTGAACTCCAGCTCGACGAGATGAACACGTTCCTGCAGAGCCGCAAACGACAGACATGGGTCTTTGCCAGCATCGACGTCTGGTCGCGGCTCTGGCCTGCAACGCTCGTCGGATCGCGCACGTATCGCAACACTAGGCGATTCGTCCGAAGCGTCGCAGATACGAGCAACGGTGGGGGGACGCCGCTCATCACGACCGACGGCTTCAAGTTCTACGCGCCCACGATTCGTCACGTGTTAGGCCTGGGGTGCGTGCTCGCCCAGGTCATCAAGAAGATCAAGCGCAACCGAGTCGTGCGAGTGGGGACAAAGCTGATCGTGGGGTCGGAGTGGCGGCTCGCCGATGCGCTGTTTCGCCCGAAGCTTTGGGATAAATGGGTGCGTCAATGGAAGGCTCAGCAGAGTTGGGTATATCCGTGGCAACGAGACCCTAAAGAGAAGCTGCATCAGTCGTGGAGAAATTGAATGGGGTCTAGTGATGCCGGCAACAGCCTGAGGCAGCTCGCTTGTGTGGAGATATCATGGTTCCTTGTTCGCGGGCAGGGGAACCTAGTGCGGTCACTATTGGGGACTGGGAATGGTGCCACGTAAAGCTGCGGTCGTACTCAGTCTACTAATGTTGGTCTGCTTTGCTATCGGTAGGAGCTTGGTGAGAAGCTCGACAGTTTCATCGTCAGGGCGGGCCGCTACGGTTATGACGCTGATATTGCGAGATGTTGTACGGTTCGCGGCGGCCAACGATCGGTTACCAGACAGCCAGGCCGAGTTGACCTTGTTTGGTGGGATTGATCCCACGGACGATGGTTGGAGTTGCAGAACCGTGATAGTGGCGGATGATACAGATGGCTGGATTTCTATCTCGATATATCCCACAGACGGAGATGGTGCGCCTTCCACGCTGACCGGGTACAGTTTGAGGGCCGTAACTGAAGACGCCGTTGGCAAATTGGTTGCCGGGACAGAGGGTTGGCGCCGTCGCGTCGAGGCTGATTGGCTGCGAGCACAGCACTGAGCCCCCGGTATTCTTGAGGTTGCGCCGCTGGCCCCAAGATGGCGTGTGCAAGGCAGTTAGGCGTAGGGAGTTACATCCGCACTTTGAATCTCACGCACGTACCCCGATGTGAGACTCCAAGGTTGCGCCGACCTGCCGAAAATTCAATGGTTTCCTACGCGCCGACGTGAGCAAACCCTCTTTACGAGTACATGTGTTCTTTGAAGCTCAGCGGGTGAGGTTCGGCTACTGAAGGGCAGCGATGAGTCTGTGACGCAAACAGGGTGGAGTGGTCAACCGATGGAGAAGGACTTTGGACAGAATCACATGGGTCGCATTCTCTCAAGAATGCGGCCCTCGCTGGCTTCTCACGAGGTTCGCTAGAAGTTCGCACTTGAGCCGCCGGTAACGGGGAGCACAAAGCACGTTCTTAGACATTGCGTAGGGCCGTAAATGAGGGGAGCGGGCGTCCAATGGCGTCCGCTCCTTCCTGCGTTCGGGGACACTCGTGCGGTCGTCCAACGGCTCGTCCTCTGGCTTGGGACTCCGCACGGCTAGAACGGTCACTTGACGTCGTCATCCTTGACGGAGAGCATCGACCTCTAGTCGCGCGCAGTCCGCGTGGCTCCGCTAAGCCGGCCTGGAACACCCAGCTTGGGCCGCCAAGTAACGCCTCGCTGTCATTTGTAGGGGCGTCTACGAATTGACTTCCTGCATGTGGACGAGATCCACAGCGAGTTCATCATCGCTGCCAAGCCCTGTCAGCGCCACTTCGCCATTCGCCTCTACCTCACCAGTCGCGAAGAAGACGTTCGCGCTCAGCGGCATCGTCGCCTTCTGTGTCTTGCCTGGCGCTTCGAACTTGATCTTGAAGCTTCCCTTTCCAGCACGCCGCACAATTCGGAAGGTCAGTCGAAGGACCTGGCTTGAGGCGTTGACGTAGATGTCACCTGATTTGGTGATACTGCTCATGGAGAGGCTCTTGGTGTGGGTCGTGCCGACGTGGCGTCAGGGGAACGAAATGATAGTGAGTGAGCCGGTAGCTCATCTCAAAGATGGTGGGCAGGAGGGCCGTAGGACGCAGGTTGAGTGCGAGGGCGACGCCACTTCTGGCCGGTTCTACCGCTGTATCTCAAGGTACAGCAGCGAGTGGTCCGAGTACTTCGCTGCCCACGCATCGCGCTGCGCATTGGTGCCCTCGTCCACCCAGCCGCGGACATCTACGGGCGTACCCCCGAATGCCTTGAAGGCGAGGTGATCTGCTGCGACCACGTGGTCGAGGTCGCCCAACGGATACCGCGAGCCGGACCCTGGCCAGTAGGTCTCCGTCGCCGACTTCTCAAGCAGGCTCATCTTCCGTCGCGCCGCGCGCTTCCTGAGGCGATGGAGTTCCTCCGCTGCCGTTACGTCGCGATCGCTGTACGTGAGGTTCATCCCCATGGTGTTGAGGTCGCCCATGAATATGTAGTTGGAGAGCCCGGCCCCACCTGCTGCTTTGTCGAGCCGCTTACGGAAGTCGATCGACCGTTGCGTCATGTCATCGCGCAGCCCGAATCCCTTGGGAACGGTGAGGCTCTTCAAGTGAAGAAAGAGCAGTGGGTATGTCTTCCCGTGCGCTTTGACCGTGAGTAGCGCGCCAGGGCGGAGCGTGGCTTGCCCTGCCTTGAATTCCAGCTTCTGGGTGAAGAAGGCGGACAGCGTTCGCTTGACGCCAACCAGAATCTCCTGGGCCTGAGGACCCTCGGTGATGTGGAAGGTGTACTGCGGCATGGCGTCGGAAACGGCCTCGTATACGACCGAGCTCACCACCTCGTAGATCGCGATCACGTCCGCGTTGTGCGATGCGATGAACTCAACGATGGGCTCGACGGGCTTCTTGGGCTTGCGGCGCCGAGAGTCAGTGGCGCCGAAGTGCTCGACGTTCCAAGAGGCTACAGAGAGTGCTTTGGCCATGGCAGGCTAGGGGGCAGGGGTGAGCGATGCTTCCGCGACAGCGTGCCGACGCCGGCGAAGGGGCCACTCGTTCTACATGATCAAGGAAGACTTGTGGGCCGTCGGCCCTTCGCGCGGACACGATCGAATGGATCGTGATCTCAGCGGTTAAGTGTCAGTTAGCGTGGCCGCTAGGAAGGCTCCTAGGTCGGTGGCCCCGTTGTCGTGGGCCATCTCCCAAGGGGATCCAATGTGCGCCGCTTCGGGACCTTCTACTACCGGGGAGCACAAGAGATCGCAAATCGGGCTGGCTGGCCGCGGCGACAAGAGCGTTCATGTCGATGCGCCCTCGGGCGCCAATTCCAAGCCCACGTCCAAGGAGCCCGCTCATGCGACTCGAATCTCCCGTCACTCGTTTCCTGACCCAGCTACGCGCCGATGGCCGGTCGCCGCACACGATCCGGCAGTACGCCCGGCACCTGCGGCTCTTCGGCGAGTGGTGGGGTGGCACTTGCGGCGCCGGAGAGGCCGACGAAATCGCCCACATCGACCACGAGGCGCTGGCGAGCTTCCTCGCGTCTGACGCGGCCCTCCTGCGCCCAGATGGCAAAGGCAAGAAGGCGGCATCGATGAACGCGCTACGAACGAGCGTCCGGTGCTTCTTCGACTACCTGCAGCGGTCAGGTCAATTGGCGTCGAACCCGGCCAGAGTCGTGCGGATGGCGCGGGTGCCGGAGGCCATCCCTAAGCCGCTGAAGCCTACCGAGGTCACCAGGCTCACGGAAGTACTCGCGAGTGCCGAGGGTACGGCGGCTGCCAGAGACCGTTCCCTCTTCGGTTTCCTTCTGGCGACCGGAGCCCGCCTGGGGTCCGCGCTGGCACTCGACGTCGCCGACGTAGACCTTGATGCGCAAGAGGCCCACCTGGGCGAACTGAAGGGCGGTGGCTCGCTCACGGTGTACTTGCCGGGGGACGCCGTCGGGCAACTGGAGTCCGCCATCGACGGACGGCGGGCAGGCCCAGTGTTCTGCGCCCAAGGCGGAGGCCGGCTCTCGGCCCGTCACGTGCAGCGCCGATTCGAGCACTGGCTGGAGGCCGCGGGCATCCCGCCGCGGTACTCGCCACACTCGCTCCGGCACACCTTCGCTAGCCGACTCTACGAGCGCACCGGAGACATCCTCGTCGTCAAGGAGGCGTTGGGCCACAAGAGCATCTCCTCGACGATGGTCTACGCCCGCGCGACCCAGGACCGCGTGAGGGCGGCTGTGGCGGGCTGAGCCAATAGGGGCCCGTGGTGTGCGTGGTGCAGGTGGGGAGGATCCGGGCCGATCGAGAGTCGTTTCGCACCGAAGTCCCGCCTACAATCTGAGTGCGCTGGCGCTCGCCCAAGTCGCAATTCCAAGTCGCGCCTGCTCCACCCACGGAGAAAGGACTTGGATACATCAACTGCGCCTGCGGACGGACTCCGCATTCAGCGACTGCGGCTCGACGAGCTCCACCCTGACCCCGCCAACGCGCGGCGGCACGGTGAAGAGAACATGGCGGCGATCGAGGCCAGCCTTCGCCGCTTCGGCCAGGCGGAGCCCCTTGTGGTCCACGCGGCCACGAAGCGGGTCATCGGTGGCAACGGCCGCTTGGCTGCCATGAAGCGCCTCGGCTGGACCGAGTGCGACGTCGTGGAGCTCGACGTGGGGGACGTTGATGCGGCGGCCCTCGGTATCGCCCTCAACCGGACGGGGGAGCTTGCCGAGTGGGACGACGAGGCGCTGTCGGCCCTACTACGTGGCTTGAAGGTCGAAGACTCCATGGACGGCGTCGGGTTCGACGAGGCCGCGCTAGATGAACTCTTGGCGGACCTCGATGGGGGAGCCGAAGCGGAGGTCGAGGACCCGGGGCCAGGCGAGGTTCCAGCGGAGCCTGTGACGCGAGCGGGGGACCTCTGGGTCCTTGGCGATCACCGGCTCTTGTGCGGGGACTCGACCGAGGAAGACTCGTTCGCGACGGTCCTTCTGACGGACCGGGCCGATCTCCTGTGGACCGACCCACCCTACGGCGTCTCGTACGTGGGGAAGACCGCGGACGAGCTGACGATCGACAACGATGAACTCGTGGGGGACGGCCTAGAGGAGTTCCTCGGCAACGCGCTCTACCTGGCTGCCGCGGGGTGCAAGCCCGGCGCTGTCTGGTACGTCGCCGCACCAGCAGGTCCCAACTTCCTTCCCTTCGCAAGCGTGCTCACCGATCTGGGCGTGTGGCGACAGACGCTGGTGTGGGCGAAGAACGCATTCGTTCTGGGGCGGAGCGACTTTCACTACAAACACGAGGCGATCTTCTACGGCTGGGTCCCCGGTGCGGCGCACCACGCTCCTCCGACGCGCGACCTCGACACGATCTGGGAGTGCCCCCGTCCCGCGGCTTCTCCGGACCACCCCACCACGAAGCCCACGGAGTTGGTGACGCGGGCGCTTGAGTACAGCAGCGATCGCGGCGACGTGGTGTTGGACCCGTTCTGCGGCTCCGGGACGACGATCCTCGCCGCCGAAGCGACGGGGCGCCGCGCACGAGGCATTGAGCTGTCCCCTGGGTACTGCGACGTGATCATCCGCCGCTGGCAGAAGGCTACCGGCAAGCAGGCGATGCTAGGGAGCCAACCATTCGACGAGGTGCGCGATGAGCGGCGTTCGTAGGGGGAGAAAGATCCCGAGCGGCGATGCATTCGCGTACTACGTGGGTCTCGGCCCTGAACGCTCGTACGGTGCCGTGGCGAAGCACTACGGGTCCAGCCAGAGGGCGGTGCAGAAGACGGCCACTCGCGAGAGGTGGACGGCGCGGCTGGAGTCCATTGAGGCCGCCGTCCAGACGGAGACCGCCGAGCTGTTGAAGGAGACTTTGGTCGAAATGCGCTCGCGGCACCTCAAGACCCTGCGCGTCGTGCACACGCGCGCCGTCGAGGCGCTGCGTGATCGCCGATTCGACTCGGCAATGGAAGGCGTGAGGGCGCTGGATATCGCCGTGAAGCTCGAGCGTCTCATCGCAGGCGAAGCCTCAACGCGCGCGGACCTGGTCATACGTGAGCTTCGGCGCCGCGAGACCGATGACTTGCTTACATCGGAAGACGGCGAGGATGGCACGGACGATGTCGTGGAAGCCGTGGAGCCTTTCGTAGACCTGGAGGATGGGGCGAATGCCTAGATGCCCATGGCGAAGCTGGACAAAGAGAGGCTGTTCGCACGGATCGGCTACGAGCCACACGAGGGGCAGCTGTTCGTCCACCGTTCTAACGCCAAGCGCCGAGTGGTCGCCTGCGGCGTGCGGTGGGGCAAGACGACGGTGGCCGTGCATGAGGCTCTGGCGGCCCTGCTGTCGCCCACGGCGCCGTCGCGCGGCTGGGTGGTTTCGCCGAGCTTTGCGACCACGAACCTGATCGTGGAGCAGGTGTTCGACCTGCTGAAGAAGCGGTTCCCGCACCGAATCATCGAGCTGAACGAGCGGCGCCGTTTCGCTGCCATTGAGAATCTCGCTGGGCACCGTGCAGAGGTCTGGGCGAAGAGTGCCCACCGCCCGGCCGCGCTCTTGGGTGAGTCGCTCGATTGGGTCATTCTTGACGAAGCGGCGCGGATGAAGTCCGAGGTCTGGAACGAGCACCTGAGCCAGCGGCTAGTGGACCGCGACGGTTGGGCGCTCATCGCGAGCACGCCCTGGCGTAACGACGATTGGTTCCACGACGAATTCAAACGAGGGCAAGGCGGCGAGCCTGGCTACGCGTCATGGACGGGGCCTACGACCCAGAACCCGCGTATCAGCGCCTCCGTCGTGGACGCTGAGAAGGCGCGCCATCCCCCGGAGGTCTTCTTCCGTGAGTACGGTGGCGAGTTCGTGCCCGACTCGGGCCGCATCTGCCCGACGTGCCGGTGGGGAGAGATCGATACACCGCAAATCCTCACCGAAGACGACTGGATGAAGTGCACGACATGTGCCGACTGCGGACGTCCGATCGACGCCGAAGGGAAGCCCGTGGGAATGCTGAGGTTCGACGGGGTCGTCACCGTCCAGGTGTACGGCCGGGCGGGCGACTATCCGGAGGTTCGGTATCACATGGACCCCGTGCTTGCCGCAGGAGTCGAAGCCGGCGAGACCTCGACCCAGTAGGACAAGCGGGGATACAACCTTCGCTTGGAGCGCTTGCCGTGACTGCCGATTGCCGCGACACTATGGCTCGTCCCCGAGCTCAGACCGCCGATCCGATGAGCACCCGATGTCTCCTGGCAACATCTAGTCCTGTCGTTGGGTGTCAATTCCAAGTGCGCTACGCGAACCGGCGTGGCCTAGCAAATGTCAAAGCACCGCGACGCCTTCGAGAAGATTCAAGAACGCACCGAGGCCCTGGCCGAGCATCGTCGTTTGAAGGCCGACACCTTGCATGGGGTTCGAAGGCTTCACGAGACCATTGACCCGGAAGTACTGGCGTCCGCACTAGCTGAAGGGGTTGAGCGTATGGCCCGGCGCTCCCATGATGCGATCAAGCGGTCATTCAAAGACCTTCTCTGGTTTCACCGGCGCTCGATCCAGCACCTCACTCAGCTCCATGCTGCACTTCCCAAGGGGCGGGCGGCGGATGAGAGCGAGCCGTCGAAGGAGGTAAAGAGGCTTCTCCGGCTGCTGAGCATCATCAAGCCCATAAGGCGAAGGGGCGTTACAAACAAGCTCAAGAAGGTGAGGGCATTCGTCGCGCGTCTTGAGGCAGAGGACGTGACCACGTCGCAAGAGATCTGGGACTCGAGCTTGGTTCTGAATCGTGAGTTTCGCGGTCTCTTCGGGCCAGATGCCTTCCTAGCTGCCGGGCTTCAACTGACGGAGAGGCAAGCAGTGGAATGGACTGTGTTCGTACGGGCTGGTCTTTCGGAGGACCCTGCGGATGACCTCTGGCGTCCACGCATCCAAGAGTACAACGACGACGTGTTAAAGACACTGCGCCCTGATCCTGTCTCGCTCGATGGCTACATCGTTGGGGTGCCTCTGCGGACACTCTTCATGCAGACTTTTCAGGGTGATCTGGTCGAGAATGAGTTCGGAGATGACAGTCCATCGGACGCATCTGGGGTACGCCACGAGCGCTGGGTGGAGGCCGTGGATCGTTGCCTGATCCGGATAGGCCAGGCGGCGCTAGAGCGTTGCAAGCAACTCGAAGTCGGGGAGGGGTTGACCGGATTGGCTTTCCCGGGCGGTGTTGAGGATGGGGGCGCCGTTCCGTCCTCCGAGTCGCTGGCTCGTCTGGATGTACCCGCTCTCCATCGACTCACGGACCTTGATTGGATCACATTGAAGGTGCTGGCTGGCTCGGGACGACCGTTGGTGACGGCAGCGGAGATTGCGCACCGTTGCGGCCGGGGGAAGCGGACGATAGAGGCAGCCAAGAAGCGAATGAACGCCATCCATCAGCCTCCGTTGGTGAGGGCGCAGAAGGGGACAAACGGGGGGTATGGGCTGACTGAGGCTGGGCGTGCCGCTGTGTCGTGGCATCGGGACCGTAAGCAAGAGCTTCAGTAGCGAGTAACCGCAGAGTACCCGCAAAGATTGCGGTTACTACTGCCTTTGGTCCTGCGGTTGGAATGCCGCTTCTTGGAGTTCGCGCACCAGGAGCCCCTGGTGCCGAACCAAGGAGCCAGAGACATGCCCGACAAGATGGTGCTTGCACCGAACATTCCCCCGCCCCAAGCCGAGCCCGCACATACCCATGAGGGCTCTAGATCGTCCCGATCCGCCTCGTTCGAGGCCCCCGCATTCTGCCGCAAATGCGAGATCTTGAGGGATGACCCTGGCTCTCGACAGGACCCCGACAGTGGGAACGATCAAGCCCATGAGGGATGTCCATCGAGTCCCCCCGAGCCCGAAGATCAGCACCTACCGATCGCCGACAACTTGGTCGGAATACCCATCATTCGGCGCCGCCGCACGCGATCCTCCTCGGAAGCGACATCCCTAACGATCGTCGTAAGAGAAAACGCGACCGACTCCCATGGGGAGCGAATAGGCGTAGTCATTTCCACCCGCCCCCTTCCTCGTGTTGGAGGAGAATCGTGAGCATCCTCGGCTCCTTCACCCGCGTGAACCGCGGGCTTCCGTGCCCGGTATGCGAGCATCGAGATTGGTGCCTTGTGCGCATCAACGCCGCCGGTCAGATCGTTGCCGCCGTCTGCCCTCGAGCGCGCTCTGAGACGCGTTGGGGCAATGCAGGCTTCCTCCATGTTCTCGATCGATCTGAGTTCCGACATGGCCGTGTTCGACCAGGTCTTCCCCCGGCACCGACCCGCGACTTCGGTTCACTCGCGAAGCGGCTCCAAGAATCGGCTCCAGCCTATGCTGTGAATTGGTACGCGCGGGACCTCAAGGTTTCCTCTGAGTCGTTGCGCGATCTTCGATTCGGCCTTGTCGAAGGCGCCGACCTACGACGAGTTGGGGCTCGCTACATTCGGCGAGCATGGTCGGTGCCGATGGAGGACAGCCAGGGACGCGTAATCGGAATCCGCCTCCGCCAATCGAACGGTCGAAAGTTCGCCGTGAAGGGGAGTCGAAACGGACTCTTCGTTCCGAAGGCACTGGACGACCATGGCCCGCTGTTCATCGCAGAGGGCGAGACCGACGCCGCGGCACTCCTGACGCTTGGCCTACGTGTAGTCGGTCGGCCAGGGGCAATGGCATGCCAAGAGATGCTCGTCCGGTACGTCCGGGATCATGAAGAGCGCAATGTCGTTGTAGTTGCTGACGCCGATGAGGTCGGGCTCTTCGGTGCCCAACAGTTGGCGGGGGAGCTGCGTTCTGGCGGCGTTCGCGCTCGCGTCTTGGTTCCCGATGCGGAAGACGCACGGGCTTGGATTGTCGCAGGCGCCACGCGGGATGATGTCCTTGCCCATAGCAAGAAGGGCGGCTCGGCCGGGGAGGCGCGAGGTGCCTAAGGAACAGAATCAGGAACCACAGGGGGAAGAGACCTACGCGGCGAGCGACGGGCCGAACAGCGCCATCAAGGTTGATTGGACGTCGTCGGGGAGGACGGGATCCGTCGCCCTAACGATCCACCTTGCATCTGGGGTCTTTACTGACTCGGTGAATATCGTGAAGGCGGAGCAGCGGGAACGAGTATTCGAGAAGATCTCTGACGGCTTGCCGGACGACGTCGCGTCGCTGCTGCGACGACGCCTGGATGATATCGCCGTCGAAGTGGCAGAGGCGCTTGCCAGTGATTCGGGCGGGCGGGAGAAGGTCGCAGATCGCCTCGTTGAGTTCGTCCAATCCATGGAGGGCGTAGAGCTGTTTCACGTCCAGGGTGATGTGGAGAGCGGCTACATCACGATCCCCGTCGAAGACTACCGTGACACCTACGTTGTGAAGTCCGGCGCCTGCAAGGTCTGGCTCTCCGGCCTCTGCTACAAAGAACTGGGGGAGGCCCCTGTCTCCGGCGTGGTCAATGAGGTCATTACCGTATTGACGGCGATCGCGCTCCATGACGGAGATGCGCTGGAGCTGGCGACGAGATCGGCGGAGTACGAGGGCGGCATCGTCATCGACCTCGCCGACGCTGAGCGCCAGGTGGTCCACGTCACAAGGGAGGGGTGGCGGCTGATACCGAACACCGAGGTGAAGGTGCGCTTCTTACGGCGGGATGGTGCAAAGCCGCTCCCCGTGCCGACACGCGGCGGCAGCGTTAAATCTCTTCGTCCGCTCATGAATCTCAGCGGCCCAGACCAGTGGGTGCTACTCGCGTGCACGATGGTCGCGTATCTATGGCCGCGGGGACCGTTCCCGGTGCTTGTGATCTCGGGGGAGCAAGGTTCTGCGAAGAGCACGTTGGCGCGGATGGTCCAGAGGTTCATCGATCCGAACAAGGGGCAGCTCCGTCGGATGCCGCGCGAGGTGCGGGACCTACTGATCGGGGCAAAGCACGCGCGCCTCCTCGCGTACGACAACCTCTCGGGCATCGACGCCAACATAGCTGATGCCATCTGCACCCTGGCGACCGGGGGCGGATTCGCGGCACGTAAGCTCTACACCGACGACGAAGAGATGATCTTCGAGGTCCAGCGGCCCGTGATGCTCAATGGCATCGATGATCTAGATGAGCGAGCCGATCTACTAGACCGTTCCGTGGTCCTGCAGCTACAGATGATCCCGGACGGTGAACGTCGAGACGAGGAGGCTCTCTGGGCCGAGTTCGAGAAGGCCGCTCCAGGCGTTTTCGGGGCGTTCCTGGACGCCGTGGCCGCCGGTCTCGAGCGCCGACCACAGGTTCGACTGCGCGAGCTACCGCGAATGGCTGACTTCGCTAGGACAGGGGCGGCGGTGGAGGTAGCGCTCGGGTTTGCCGAGGGCACGTTCCTCGCGGCATTACAGCGTAACCGCCAGGTCACGCGCCTGATGGCTCTCGACCAGGCGCCCTTCGCGCTTGCTGTCGCTGCTCTAGCTCGGCAGCGCCGGCACTGGTCGGGTACCGCAAGCAGGCTCCTACAAGAGGTCCTGACTCACGCGCAGCTCGGAGCGACGAAGCACCCGTCCTGGCCCAGATCGGCAGCGGGGGTGGGGCGGCGAATCAAGCGGGTCACGTCAGCCCTCAGGAGCGTTGGCGTAGAGGTCACGCACGGGGAGCGTGCGTCCAGTAGGCAGCGCGAGCGGATCATCCAGATCTCCGTCTTGCCGACCATGGGGTCGTCGGACGACAGCGACCAGAACCGTCCGACGGAATTCGGGCCTCAAGGGTTGGAGACTGGAGTTTCGGACAGTTCGGACGGTTCGGACGGACTTTCACGGGAAGTCCCAGGAGCCATAACCGCTCAAGGTGAGCCTGGGAGCTCTGGTGGACCCGCGCATCGCGCGATTCACGCGCGGGAGGTTTCGTCAGGAGTCCGTCCGAACCGTCCGACGCCAGATGAAGGAGAGGCCGGCCCGCCGCCGGGAATCGGCCTTTACGCGCTGAATCTGGGGGTTTCGGACAGTTCGGACAGTTCGGACAGTTCGGACGGACTTTCACGGGAAGTCCCAGGAGCCATAACCGCTCAAGGTGAGCC
>CAJXRJ010000156.1 GCA_913058555.1 uncultured bacterium | reverse complement strand
CGGGGAAACTGCCTGCGATGCATTTGGTGCGGCAGATCGGGGATGATGTCGTGGAGCCGGAGACGGAGTCGCTCGGGTTCTCCGAGGAGAACCTTAGCCGTGTCCATGGCGCCCTCTTCGACGTCGTGCACCACAAGCGGGGCACGGCGTTCAACGCGGACCTAAGGGACATCAACTTGGGCTTCGAGCTCGTGGCCAAGACGGGAAGTGCGGACTACAAGCGCGGGAAGGTCCACGGAAGGGGCAGTCGAGGTGCGCTGCTCGACGAATACGAAGATGGAATGCGTAAGCACACATGGCTTGCGGGATGGTTCCCCGCGGATGAGCCGAAGTACGTCATCGTGGTTTACGTCCATGACACGGGCGCGACCGCTGGACACTCTGCGGCCTACGTTGCCAAGCAGTTCCTCCTGAGAAACGAAGTGAAAGCGCTCGTGAAAGACGGGCTTGGGGGGGAGGGGAAGTGAAAGGCCCGTTCGCAGAAGCGCTCGGCCATGTCTTCAGTCGCCGCCACGTGCGCGCTGAGGCGTTCCCGTGGGGCGTGCTATTCCTCAGCATCATCATGTTGATGACGGGCCTCGTATTCATCGCCGCGATGGACGCCTCCCCGAGCAACACGGGCCCGCGCCGGATCAACTTCGACGGGCACAAGGAGAAGCTGCTCGTGGCGATCCCCATCTTCTTCGCGGGGCTTTTTCTGCGGCCGCAATGGCTGCGGCGCAACACGCCGCTGATCTACGGCGGCTGCATCGCGCTCTTGGCTTGGGTCCCCTACTTCGGGGACGAGCGCAACAACGCCCGGCGTTGGATCCAGCTACCCAGGTTCGATCTGCAGCCCTCGGAGCTCGCCAAGGTCGGCTTGATCTTGATGCTCGCGCGGGTGCTCCATAAGAACGAACTGAAGAGCCCTGGGGATTGGCTCCTGCCGCTCCTGGTGGCGGCCCTTCCCATGGGGCTCGTCGCCATGCAGCCGGATCTTGGCACGGCGCTCACGATGGTGCCCGTGACCCTTGGGCTGATCTACCTCGCCGGGGGTAGCGGCCTGGCGATCCTCGGGCTCGTCGGCGGGGCCGCGCTCCTGGGGGCTACGGCTTTCAAAGCTGACCTGATCCAGGCTTATCAGCTCGAGAGAATCGAGACCTGGGTCGAGTCCTTCGACACCGCCGATCTCATCGCGTCGCGCAATGGTCCGGGCTTCCACACGTTCCATGCCCGGGCCTTCACGGGCAATGGCGGCATGTACGGCCGGGGCCTGGGGGAAGGCGTTGCGAACGAGACCGGGCTCCTGCCCGAGCGCGACTGCGATTCGATCATCGCGGTGATCGCCGAGGAGGCCGGGTTTGCGTGGACGTCGATCCTGCTGCTGGCCTACGCGCTCATGATCGGCCTGCTCATGGTGGCCGCCTCGCGCCTGCGGGATCGCTACGCGCGCCTCGCGGTGGGGGGCGTTGCCATCTACTTCGGCGCGCACCTCGTGATCAACGTCTCCGTCAACCTAGGCCTCATGCCCATGACGGGACTGACGCTGCCGCTGCTCTCCACCGGCGGTTCGTCGTTGCTCGCGACGTTCCTCGCCCTTGGGCTCTCGCTGGGCCTGTCCTCCCACCACGAACGGGACCTCGGCAGCGACGCCTTCCGGGATTATTGACGTTGTCGAGTGCTGGTTAGCTTCGGATGGACGCGAGACTCGTGGGGCCCTGCCAAACAAGGCCCTTGGGCGATCAACGCACCGGCTCTAGCGGGACTTTGAGAGTACCTGCGGCGGCTTCAGTGACGACAAAGCGGCCGCGCACCCTGCGATTGGATGGGCCTGTGGCGGTCATTTGATAGCGACCTGGCGGAAGTGTCGTACGGACCGCGAACGCCCCTCGGCGGTTGAGGACCGTCCTGCGCTGGAACATGATCCGCGGGGGTGCTCCCTCGTCCATGACCTGTTCCAGTCTCAAGGTGTGCATGCCGATGGAAGGCGAGGATGCTTGTTGCGACGCCTTGATCTGTACGGGGACGGCGTGCTCGAGCTCGACGATCAATAGGCCCTCGTCGATGTCTTCCTTCTGAACGATGGCGCATGCGTACTGGCTGCCGTCCACGTTTCGGCACTCGATGGCATGGCCGGCGGCCACGATCGGGGGGAGTGAAGCGATGCCAGCGCCATCCACAAGGATGCCATTTCGACTCCAGAGTGAACTCGACACGATCTGGCGACCAAACCAAGTGAGCTCAATGGTCGGGTCTTCGATGGGCAGACCGTCGGCGCGCCGCATCTCGACCCTAAGCGGGTAGCCGAGGGTCGGTTGCAGGTTGCCCACATCGATCTTCTGTTTAGGCGAGAGGTCGAGGAATAGGACCGAAGGCTCGACTCCGCCGGCCCAAAGGACGCTCAGTTGAAGCCGTCCGGCCGTGAGTCCATCGATCCTGAAGGTGCCTGTCTTGGCGTCGATCTCTGGGATGAGCAGGTGCGGGACGTTCTTGTGGCGAGCCACGACGATGGGGCCGGCGTGTCCCCTTGGGCGCGGGTCCGACAATCTCCCGATGACCTCACCCTCCGGAGTCGCTTTTGCCACCAGCGTGGTTGGGCCTGTTCCGCTTTCAGCCACCAGCGCCGATGCACTTGCGATCTCAGACGTCGATTCTGGCGCAAAGAGGTAAGCACGCGCGCCCTGGGGCACAACGTCTCGCAGCTCGGCACGACCGTCCGCATCTGTAACAAGACGAATCGGATCCTGGGGGCCTGCGGCCAGGCTCAACAGGGGGTCCATCCGGGCGGAGCGCGGCCGGAGAACGTCGACGCGCCAACCTTCGAGGGGCAGGCCATCGGCATCTTGGGCGAGGATCTCGAGCACTTCCATCGGGGCGACAGAAACCTCGACGACGCCGGATTCGATCCCTTCAGGCGTGAGCGCGGCCGACCCCTTTCGCCCATCCGACGCTTCTGCGTGGACCCACCGTGCGCGCTTGCCTGCGATCGGGAATTGAACGGACGAGCCAGAGGCGCATTCGATCGACTCCGACCTGACCTTCCAGTCATACTCGATCCAAGTCTCGCCGCCGTTGACGGGCAACCCAGTGGGGTCGATCAAGCGTACGGTCAAAGGGCTGCTGGGATCGAGCCGGGTCTGCAGCGGCTCCCCCGGGACGTTTTCCTTGAGTGGCACGACCTGTAGTGTCGCGGCGTTCCCGGCGCTGCCATTCACGACCAACGTCGCCCTCTTCCAAACGAAGGGGGACTGGTATCCGAAGTCAAAGGCTCCCTTGGGGTCTGTGATCTCGGGGGGCGCGCTGAGTGGGCGGGCCATGCGCCCCGTGGTCTCGCGAAAGTACGTGGGGCTGCGGGACTCGAGCAGTTTGACCTGGGCGCCAGCGAGCGGTCTTCCGTCTGCGTCCATGACGACGCCGGCGACGCGCCCTCCCCGATCGGTCAGCCGCATCTCCATCAAGAGAGGCTCGTTCGATCCCCCTGGGCGGTTGCCCGCGAAGACGGCGTGCGACCTCGCGAAGCCGGGGGCATCGACGAAGACCCAGCGACGATCGAGTGGGATCTCAAACTCCGCTTCCCCAGCGGCGTCAGTTTCGCCCACCCGTTCGGCGCGAGAGCCGGACCGAAACGTCGTGGTCCAAATGCCTGCGCCCTCGAGTCGTTGGCCCAGTGGCCCGATGGCTCGGACGCGGACCAGCATCATCGACCCGTTGGCGAGGGGGAATGGATGGATCGCTTCCTCCGGGGGCGTGCCGGTATCCGAGGGCGCAGTGGAATTCGCCTGGGGCTGCCGCTCGCCGGTGGAGCCTCGCGCAGCCGCGAGCCCCGGTGGCTCTTGGGGCCGGTGCCCCGCCGCCCCAGATACCTGGTCCAGCCCGGGTCCGGGCGCGGTGCTGGAGGGACCGGAGCGCCAAAGGGACAAACCCAGTGCCAGGGCGATCGCCGCCCCCACGGATACAAGAGCCAGCAACCCCCAGCCTGATAGCATGCTCGCAACGGGGCGTCGATGCACCAGCAGCGCCGCCCAGGCCCTGCGATCACCGTTGTGCTTGCCGTCGAGGAGCGCCCGCATTCGCCTCAGGCCGCGCTGTTGGCGCGAGCGAACCGCCGACGGTTGCAAGCCCAGGGCCTCAGCCGTCTCCTCGACCGATTGCCCGTCGAGGTATCGCATTGCCAGAACGGCGCGCTGCTCGTTCGACAGCATGGAGAGACTCTCCATGAGCGTTTCCCGTAGCGGGTGATCCTCCGTTCCGGTCGCCGGGCGATGGTGATCAGCGGCCGCAGCCAGTTCCCTCCCACGGCGTGCAGAAGCGGCTCGCCATCGATCGATGGCAAGCCGGTTCATGGTGGTTCGAGCCCACGTCGTGAATCCTGGTCCCGGCTGAACGCGATGCTCTAGAGCTCGCACCCAAGTGTCTTGCACAAGGTCATCGACGAATGTCGCGTCGCGTACGAGTTCACTGGCGTACCGGGTGAGGGATGCATGGGTTTGAGAGTCGATCATGCCTTCTTCAATGGCGCCGTCTTCTTCACGGCTTGGGGCCGCGACCGTGGGCCGTCCCGCCCGTCGGCCAAGCGCCGACGGGGTTTCACCCTGTGCGCCTGGGTCAAGACCGTAGGCTTACTGGACCGTGAACGAATCAAGGTTGCTCGTCCCAGTGAAGCCCAAGCCACTCTGGTATTCAGCGAACTGCATCCAGATGGTCGTATTCGCGGGGTAGCTTCCAGTGTGCCAGTTCTCCACGTGGTGGCCGCGGGCGTCCAGCATTTGCAGAGTGGAGGTCGTCGGCTGCCGGTTGATGAGGATGGGCCATCCTAGAATCGTGGTCTGAGTGGGCGCGAGGCTGAAGATGCCGAATGCCATCCCCTGCGGGGCCCCCCACATCGATAACGAGACGGTCGATCCGAACGGGTGGAATCGCGAGTCCACGACCAGCGCCGGGGTTGCCACAGCGGTGAGAGTGATGTCGAAGGTGGCCGTGCCGCCCACGGAATGAAGCATGCATGTGGTTGTGCCGACGTCGAAGCTCCTGAGGTCGTGGATCAGGAGGGATTGGCTACCTTGGAGAGTGAAGTCGTGGTAGTCGAGCGTGATGGAGCCGGCGGTAATCTTGTACGTGCCGTCTAGTTCAAAGCCCTGCAGCGCGACCTCCCCATCAGGGAAAACCACTTGTGTCGCCGGCGTGACGGATGACACCACCGGAGCACCAAAGCTCGGTGTCCCCCCGAGGTAGCAGTCTTCTGTCATGGCGAACCAATCGTCGATGTAGCCCAGGTCTGGCTGTGAGAAGAAGAAGCCATCGCTCCCGTAGGGGTGCATGAGGCCAGTAGCCGCCTGATCCGGCATGCTGGCGACGTCGTGATACAGTCGGAAACCGTGCCCCAACTCGTGGGCAAAGACGAGCGTGTTGCGGGCGAAGGAACTCGTGGTTGGCATCGACGAGAACGAAGTCGCACGGAAGTCGCCGCCGACGTTGCCATTGATCATTCGGCGACAGACATCGGCCTCTTGGGTACCACCGGCCAGTCCGATGGCGCTGGGGGTGATGACGCTTGCATACTTCCAGGGCATGACCTGGTTGCCGGGGTACCAAACCGGCTGTGCGGCCAGGGCGAGGTGCGCGCCGAGGACGTAATTGTCGAGGGGAAGGTAGGGGTATCCCGCGGCATTGCCGTCGATACGGGGGACGTAGTCATAGAGCCTCAGGCGAATGCCGAGCTGGGCTTCATAGAGAACGCTGGCGTGGTGCAGCATGGCTTCCAATGGGACCAGCATGGCGGCTTCGTCCAAGCCCCATGCCGCAAAGAGCTCAGAGGTCGTGTCCAGGACGAGGGGCAGGTCACGGATAGGCCCGTTCAACGCGCTGAGCGGCGCCGTGATCTCTGACTGGGTCGGCCCAGGGCTTGGTGCACCCGTGGCCCGCCCCAAGGAGGTTGCCGCACCGGAGAGGCCGCAGCCGCACTGGAATATTGGCGTGCCGCCGAATCGATAGGTGACATGATCCACGCCAACGGGCGAGCTGCCCTGTCCGAGTGGGCTCGGTTCCACCACGTAGGTGATCCGTGAGGCGAAGTCATGGATCAGGGCGCTGATCTGACCGTTCTCAAGCGACGCGGAGACGACCGACTGCGGGTTGCCCACGACGAATCCACGCATTGTCCTCGGCGGCGGCAGAGGTTCGAAGCCGCGGCCGGGGACTGCCTCGCGGGCGATGCGGCGTGCCCGTGCGGCCTCGAGCTCCGGTGATCGCGAAGAATCGGGGCGCAGGACGATTCGGACGTCCCGGCCCTCGATGGGTACGGTCAGATCGAGCTCGCCCTGTGGTGCGGGCGGCAGAATCAACGTGATGGACTCCATGCTCACGGAGTCGAGCGCACCGGGAATGGAGAGGGGAGCGGGTTTGGGCTGCGAGCCTTGGGGCAGAGCGGCACTGGCGGACACGGCGGCCAGAACACAGGCGAAGGGAGCGAGAGGACGTCGGATACGCATAAGCGGCCCAGATTGGGGCAGAGATGAAGCTCGGTGAGTGATCGTTGGCATCGGCTCAGTGCCGATGCAGAGCACCTACACGGAGCGGGCCGGCGGGATGAATCGCCGATTTTCGATTTCTCCGACGGGACCCGTTCGAGTCGCCCTGAACGGAAAGAAGGACGGGCCAGGCCCGTCCTTCTTTCCGAATCGTGGCCCGAGGGCCCTTGGCTCTGCGCTACTTCGGCTGCCAGCGGAAGTCGATGGCGGGGTCGAAGGTCTCGTTGCTGCGCATCATGCCGTAGCCGAGGGGTTTGCCGTCCATGACGAAGGCTCCTGCTGAGTTGGAGAGCTCGTCGAGCCAGCCGTAGAAGCCCTCGCGCCACTCAGGGTCCTGGTTGTAGCCGCTGTGGCTGATGACCCCGTCCTGGGCTTTCTCGAGCTCGCCGAAGGCCGCGAGGCATCCGAACTGGTAGGCGTACGTCGGGTTGCCACCGTTGTTGTCCTCGAAGCGCTTGCGGAAGATGTCGTGGGCGGTGGAGAGGATCTGGAAGCGCAGGTGCGTGGGCACCTGGAATTCGTCGAGGATGTCGAGGACGATCTCGTAGAGCTCGCGCGTGGCCGTGGGCTTGGTGCGCTCGATGGCGTCCTGGGGGCGCAGGAAGAGCTGGCCGGCCTTGTGGTGGTCCAGCTGGAGCAGGGTCTTCTCTGCCTCCGATTTGAAGCCGAGCTCCGAGAGCGCCGCGGTCACCACGAGGGCGCCGTAGGTCTCCACGTGTTTGCCCTCCATGAAGCGCTGGCCCGAGGCGGGCATGACGCTGCCGCCTTCGATGGGATCGGCCTCCTTGAGGAGGTTCGTCAGCTTCGTCTTCTGCTCGTAGAGGCGCCAGGTGTGATAGATCGCCGCCAAGCGGTGCGCGGTCACGGACGTGCGCACGTCGGCGGTCTCGATGCTGCCCGGGTTGAACGAAAAGCCGCTGGGCTCCTTGAGGAAACCTGAGGCCGCGTTCGCGTGGGCATGCAGCGCCACAAGCATGGCCTCGGCGACCAAGCGCTGGCGCGCGTAGTCAGCGCTGAGGTCGTCTCCGGGGGCCATGCCATCGAGTTGGCTGATGACCTCCACGAGCTGCTCGTGGCCCTCCAGGATGTTGGAGGCGTCGATGCGCGCATGGCAAGCATCGAGCTGATCCGCGAAGGTCTGGCGGTAGTCGGTCGTGGAGCCGCAGCCGAAGAGAAGGGCGGCGGCTGGCAGGGCCAAGGCGCGCCAGAGGCCGGCGGAGGAATTGGGGGATTGGGTCGTCATGGTGGGTTCGGCGCCGAAGGGCGGCTGGCCGGCGGGATCGTGCTTGGCTCGGGGTCTCGGCCTGCTTGTCACTCGGTGCTCACGTTGATGCTGCGCTTGCCGGAATCTCCGTCTTCGCCGCGGCGCCAACCGTAAGTGAACTGAAGCATCGAACGGGAGAGTCGCGACGAGTGGGACGAGGACTCGGACGTCTTGGCGACGACCATCTCATCCATCTTTCCGGAGTAGCTAGGCAGCCGGAAAAAGATGTGCCCGGAGACCTTCGTGTTGCTGTTCTTCATCTGGTCCAAGGTCTCGAACTTGAACCGCGCTTGGCGGAAGCGGTCGAGGTGCTCCTGGGGGACCTGTTCCCGCAGCTGGTCATAGGGGACGTGCTGCAGCGTGGAGCCACCCTCGGTGAAGAGGATCGGGTTCATGATCCCTGCCTCGAGGATGACCTTATTCTGCAGGGACTGCAGGCCTACGGTCACCAGCACAGGCACGACGTCGAGGCGCGTGCCGATGTCGAACCCGAACGCCACCGAGGGGTTCGTGTTGATCTCCGCCTGGCACTGGACGAACTCGTCCTGGCCCCGGCGAGTCGTGACCGACATCTCCTGGGGCTTCGACGTGTTCGCCGGCTGGAAGACGACCTTGGCCTTCGCGGCCTCCGGCGTGCTGGAGCAGGACGCTAGCCCGGCCAAAACGAGGGCTCCCGCGGCGAGGAGGGGGCGATGAGCGGTTCTGAGATGCTTCAAGCGATTCAGGCCTGCTTGCTAGTTGGATTGATGGACATGGATGAGGTCGCGGATGACCGTGATGGTGGTCTTGTTCCGCGCGGTCTTGGTCTTCTGTACGACCCCGAGCACCGGGTGCACAAGATACTTCGTGCCGTCCTCCTGGACGACGCGCAGGCAACGGTACTGGATCTCGCCCGGGGGAATCTCCCGATAGGCGTCTCGGATCACGGCCTGGAGGCGCCCGCTGCCGCTGAGGCTGGCGAGTGGGGTGCCACGCTGTGCCCGCATGGCGCTCCAACGGGCATCGCCGGGGGGCATCCAGAGCTCGAACTGGGGGCTCTCGATGGGGCGCTGGAAGGACACGAGCTGGTTGTTATCCCAGATGAAGGAGGAGGCTCCCACGCTCGGGCCACCGACGGGATCGAGCACGTCGCTGCTGCCGCCGCTGTACTCCGTCGTCCTGAGGAGCTTCTCCCCCGCGTCGGTGGTGACCTCCAGCCGCTCCCAGTGTTCGGGCATGTTGGGGCGCGCCTTTGGCTGGACGACGTAGGTGGCCGTTGCATTTTCTGCCTGGGGAGGGCCAACGCAGATCTTCGCGAGCTGCACTTGGAAAGCCAGTAGCTCCTTCCAGGTCCCCTCGCCGTGGGAGGCGGTGGGGGCCGCCGAGAGGCGCTCGGCGAAACGCTCCATCCAGGGGTGCGGATTGTCGCCCAGGTCCGTGCCCACGGCGGATCCGTACCAACGCTTCGCGAAAACGAACCACTGAAGGTCGATCAAGGGGGCAGCGGAGGCGCTGTTCGACTCATCGAGGCCCCTCTCGCCGAGGAGGTCGACGAGTTGGTCCACCGAGAACGGCAGTGCCTTCAACGCACTCATGTTCAAGTCGCCGCCGCTGGTGGCTGCCGCTCGGCAAGCCTTCGCGCAGCTGGCCAGGAGCCCCGGAATCTCCGGGGCGTCCACGGAGCCCACTTGGGTGGCAAACTTCTTGATGAGGTTCGCCTGCACGGAGAGGTTCTTCTCGGCCAGGGCCTCGGCGGCGATCGAGGCCGCTTGGGCGTCGATCGCTGATTGGACCTGGTCGAGGCGCTCGGTGAGCTTTGCGAAGACCGTGGTCAGAGCCTCGATGCGTTGGACCTCCAAAGCCTGGTCCTTGTGGAAGTCGAGGAGCACCTTGTTAAGTCCTTCCGTGCCCCCGTACTCGCGCATGAGGGCGAGGAACTTCCGCGCCCGCGCGTCCTCGTCGGGGATGCTGTTCTGGATCCCCTCCTTCACGGCATCGGGGGCCTCCGCAACGACCTCCTCCTTGTACTCGTCGATGCGCGCTTCGATCCGATCCCAGAAGCGCTGATCGAGCTCTGAGAGGGTCAGCTGTTTGATCCCCAGCCAGCGGCCCGTATCGGCGGAGTCCGGGACCGTGCTGCTCGTGTTGAGTTTGAAGTTCTCGATCGCCAAGGGGCTGCCCAGCTCGGACAGCTTGCGCCTGGCGGCTTCCAGGTCCTTGGTGGATGCGGCTTCCGGGTTCCCGGCGAGCCGCCCGACTTCGTTGCCGAGGGCCTCCACTTGGACGAGGTAACCCAGTTCGGGCACCTCCAGCATTCCGGGTGGGCGCGTGCTCTGTTTGTTACGACAGATGCTGGAATCCGGCTGCGGGGACTCGATGACCTGCTTGGTCATGCGGTCGAAGAGCTGGCCGTAGGAGGCGAGCTCGATGCCCTGCAGGTCGTTCGCCCGGGGGATGAGCTCGAGGAGATCGTCGATCTGTTGGAAGGCGCCGATCTTCAGGCTGTTGTAGTCGACCTTCCGGAGGCCCTCTGCGACTTCATCGGTCTCAAGGCGGCCCTGCAGAGCCGCCTTGTCGTTGCCCATGATGCGGAGCTTGTCGTTGGCACTCTCCAAGTCGGATTGGAGCTTGCCGATCGCTTGATCCTTTTCGCCGATCACGACCTGAAGGGGGGCGGCGGCCGTTTCGGCGGCTGTCCCAATCTCGGTCTTGAGTCGCTGGATCGTATCGTTGGCTTGGGCCAGCTTTGCGGCCTGGGCTCTCAGGTCATTCTCGAAGCTGGCCAGTTGGTTCCGGTCGCTCTTGATCGACTCATCCGCCGTCTTCTTGGAAATGCGTTCGTTGAAGAACAGTCCGCCCAAGCCCACGGCGGCGATGGAGGCCACAGCGGCGATGGCGGTCATGGCCTTGGGTGCGCCTTCCTCGGTCTGGAGGGGCCCCACGCGCTCCAGCGCGGTGAGGAAGTCAGCGGCGCTCGAGTAACGCTTCTCGCGTTCCTTCTGCAGCGCCTTCCTCAGGAGCTTCTTGACCGGCTTCTTGACGCCCTCGAGGTTGTCGATGAGCGCGCTGGGGTCCGTCTCGATGACCGACGTGATCACTTCCTTCTGCGTGCGGCCGCTGAAGGGGCGTTTGCCCGCGAGCATCTCGTACAGGACGATGCCCACCGCGAAGAGGTCCGAGCGAGCGTCGAGGCGCTGGCCCATGGCCTGCTCGGGGGACATGTAGTGCGGGGTGCCCGGGCCGCGCTCGGCCTCGAGTTCCTCGGAGAGCGCGGCGAGGCCGAAGTCGAGGAGTCCCGCCTTGACGCCGAACGGGTTGTCGCTCGTCTTCAGAACCCGCGCCGAGAGCATGAGGTTGCCCGGCTTGACGTCCCGGTGGATGAAACCGTGCTCGTGCCCACTCGACAGGCCGAGCAGGAGCTGGCGCGTCACTTCGAGGGCGTGCTTCGTTGAGAGGTTCTTCTCCCGGCGCAGGAGCTGGGCCAGGCTCTCGCCCGCCACGTAGTCCATCGTCAGGAAGAGCTGCCCGTCGGGGAGCTGCCCACAGTCGCGGACCTGCACCACGTGGGGCGAGACGAACTTCTGGGCCGATCGGATCTCCTGGAAGAAGAGCTCGCGGAACTTGGCGTTCTGCGACCACTTCGAGCGCACGAGCTTGAGTGCGACCTCGCGCTGTTCGATCTGGTGGTCGCGCACGAGGAAGACCTCGCCCATTCCGCCCTTGCCGAGTTGGCGCAGGACCTCGAATCGGCCGCCCAGCATGCTGCCGGCGGGAAGGCGACTCTCGACCACGTCGGCCCCGGGGACGTAGGGGGCGGAGACGGGGCTCGTGACGCTCTTGCGGGAACCGGTCGAGCTGCTCTTGGGCTGGGAGGTGCCGCGGGTGCCACCGGTGGCTGCGGTGCGCGGGGTTCCAGTACGCGGGGGTTTTGTCGGGCCGGTCTTCGGGGCGCTCTGGTCCTCTGAATCGGGGCTGTCATCGCCGGCGCGCTCCTGGCGGGTGGGCACCGGTTCCCACTCGTCCGCGTCGATCGTGTCCTCGCCGACCGCCTCCTCTCCCATGGTTTCATCCAGGGAGTCGTCGGACATCGGTTGCGTCCGCGGGTACTGCTCGTCGTCGTCCCCCTTCGGGGTTTTGTCCTGGTCTGACGGTCGGCGGCGCGGTTGGTTGCGGCGTGGGGGCACGGACATGCGGCGGAGTGGGTGGTAAAGGACGCACCACTCTGGCAGAGCTGGTCGCAGGTCGCGGCCAGCCCAAAGAGGAGCAGCGTCCCTGGCAGGGGACGGTGATGGGCCCGACGCGGAAAGCGAGCGTGCCCCTGGGGGGGGGGCCGTTTCGGCGGCCGGGCAGTGGATGGATCATCGGCCCATGTGAACGGGCGTTTCAGCAATGCAGTCTAGCAGCTCCTCGGGGTCCCTTCGATAGCTCTGTGCGGGGGGGCAAAGAAGTGGGGGACGGAGGTCCCGCGTGACGGCCCACCAGGGAAGCCCCCTGCGGGGCCTCCGGAGGCCACTCGACGCTCGATTTTGAAGGTGACTTCGATGAATGGGCACGCCTCTCCGTAAGTGTCGGTGGGGGCGTGCCCTTTGCCTGGCGTGGTCAGTCGGGGCC
>CAJXRJ010000155.1 GCA_913058555.1 uncultured bacterium | reverse complement strand
CGTGGGCTCGGAGATGTGTATAAGAGACAGCCCACGTGCAGCGGTGAGGATCCTCGATCACCAACTGTCCTTCCGCGAACTTCAAGAGTCCGGCGTCGCTAGCTACCCATAGGACGCCGTCCCGGTCCTCGGCGATCCGGTGAACCCCGGTGAGCTTGTTCGAGTTGGCCCCCGGACCAGGATCCGCCTCCTTTCGTACTCCGGTGGGCTCGCTGGCATTGTCGACTGAGTAGACCTCGAGTTGGCCCGCGCCATAGGCGCAGAGCTGGTTGCCCGCGAGCCAAATCGTGCCGTCTTGGGCCTCGAAGAACTGGACGACGTTGAATAGTGCCGAATCGTCGCCAATGGTCGCGAAGTTCCCGTCCTTGAGCCGATAGAGCGGCGCCCCTTCGACCCCGGCCCAGAGCGTTCCGGAGCGGTCGATGTGCATGGCGTACATGCGGTCGGAGGTGACGCCCGGCGTCGCGGCGGCTGGGAAAGGCCTGAACTCGTGTCCGTCGTAGTGGGCGAGGCCCCCCGACGTACCGAGCCAAAGGGATCCGTCCTGTGCGACGGCCAAGGCGCGAACCATGCTCGACGGCACACCGTCTTTGACGGTGAACGTCGTGCGCTCATAGAAAATGCGGTCGTCCGCCTGCTCGGCGGCCCCGAGCTCAGCGTGGGGCGCTGGTTGTAGGGGGCGGCTTGGGCTACCCCCGGTGAATCCGAGTGCGGCGCCAAGGGACAGAAGGCATCCCTGCAGAATCGGGACTGTGGTCAGGTGCATGGGCAGTGCTGCGAACCGCGACGGCAGAGGGGGGACAGCCGCGTGGTTCGCTGTAGGTCCGTGCGCCAGCCGAGGTGGCCTTTGCAGGGTCCGGGGACTAAAGCTGCAGTTGAATTCGGGCCAGTACGGCAGAGCCGTACTCGTGCCCCCTGCCAGGCGAATCCACGGAGAGCAGAAGTCCATGGATCATGAATCGCGTTGCAGGCTGCAGGTACCAGTTTAGACCGCACTCCAGGTCCCAGGTGCGTCCTCCTTGGACGGCTCCGTCATTCAGGTCCACCCACCCCAGCCGGGCAGCGAATTCAACGCTTCCGCTGCCGGGGCTACGGGAAATCCACGCGTCGGCGACGCCGGGGGCACGGTAGCCGCCGCGGCCCCGGTTCCAAGAATGATGGCCACCGGTCAATAACGCAGCGAATGAGGCATGGGCGCCCGCTAGCGTGACTGCTTCGCGATTTGGGCCGGCGTCGATGCCGTGGCCCACGAACCACTCGACGCTTGCGGTGTGCCCTTCATCAAGCCAGAGCGCCTCGGCGCTTCCGATCAAGAACCGTGACGCGTCAATGGACTTCGTGTCGGTGGTGGGGGCCAGGAGGCGAGTTCCGGGCCTCGAGCGAAAGCGGATACCGTCGTCTCCGGGGTCCCTGAGCGAAATCCCGCCGCCCACCTGCGCCAGCGCGCCATCTGGGTCCTGGCGCACGGCGCGCAGGGTCAACGACCGCTCGCTGCCGAGCTCATCCGGGAAGGGGATGCCGTCCGCCGCGCGGAAGGCGCCGGCCTGCACGAGCCATTGGTCCGAGCGTCCGGACCACTGCACGCCCCGGGATCGACCCGGCGTGAACGCGTTCGTTGCTGCGGAGCGTTCGATGAAGGGGAGGTGCGAGACGCTGGTCATCGCCTCGAGCCCCATCGGTTCGCGGAAGTGTCCGCCCTTGATGTAGGCCTTGTCGAAGGGTCCAAACGCCCCCGCTCCGTTCCGGCGTACGTAGAGGTCCTTCCAGTCGATGACAGAGCTTGCGAAGTCGACCTGGGCGCGGATCTTCACGTCCTCGAGGGGGCCGCCCTCGGCGAAGCCTATGTCAGCGAGCCACCTCGCCCGGCGCAGGTTGAGGACGCGGTCGAAGTCCGCGTCGACGGCCCGGCCCACGGCCCCAAGGTCTGGGTCGGCGATGTCCATGTGCAGGCGCGTTCGTAGGCGCAGCGTTACCGGACCATCGTGGACCTCCAAGCCTTCGCCAAAGGCCCATGTCACGCCCTGCTGCTCCTGGGCGACCGCGGGTGCGGCGGCGGCCAGCCCGATGGCACAGAGCCAGGGGAAGAGCTGCCTTTGGAGCCGAAGTCGTGGTGGAGTAGCGCGATCCAAAGTAGGTGCTGAGGCTCTGTGCCCGAACAGGCAACTCAGTCTATGGACCCCGGCGCGCCGGTGCCGCCGGCAAGCGGGCTGTGGAGCGACCCAACGATTCAGATTGATGCCCTTCGAACGCCCCGCGGCGATACACAGTGACGGCAAATGCCCCGCTAGCCACCCCGCGGTGCGCCTGCGAGGCGCCGGCTCGGTCAAGCCCTGGGCCGTCGACCGTTGGGCGGCCCCTTAGCTCAGGTGTCCCGAATCGGAATCGCCCATCTCGATTTGGCCGCCAGGGAAGTACTCGCCCCAGCGGCGTTCGACGGTGGCGCTGGTCTCCGGATCGCAGAAGAGCTCCTCGGGGTAGTCGGGCTTCATCCGTGCGTCGATGACGATCGGGGGGGTCATCGCCGGGTGGTGGTGGACCAAGTCGATGGACTTCGCCGTGAGGTCCCGTGCCGGGTCAAAGCGCGTGAACGTCGTCCAAAGGAAGTTCATTGGGCTCCGTGCGGCTTGGTCGGGGCGATCGACCAACACCACGAGTGGCCAGTCCGCGAAGGCTGGGTCTTCGGCGACGGCCTGGGCGGCCTCCGGATCCTCCGCGTAGGTGGGGCCGCCGACGCAAAGGGCGCCGTCGGTGAACACACGCACTTCCTTGGCCGGTCCCGAGGGCGTGCCAGTGAATGTGCTGGGCAGCTTGCGCCGCGGCTCGCCGAGTCCGATGAGGACGCCCTTGGACCCCTCGTTGATCTTGGGGCCAGCGTAGTCGAGCGAATCCATCGAGAGGTTCGACAGGATGAAGAGGTCCGTGCGGAAGTCGGCCCGCTCCAGGACGTGTCGCAGGGTCGCTTCGAAGTCACGGAGGTTCACGGGGCGATCCGTGGCGAGCAGGAACTTCGTGAGCGAGAGCTGCCCCTCCCCGAGAATTCGGAAGGCACTGACCATGGCTTCGCGCTTGTAGCGCTCGCGTACGACCGCGGCGGCGAGGGAGTGGTAACCGGTCTCGCCGTAGCTCCAAAGGTCAAGCACGCTGGGCATGGCGACCTTCGCCAAGGGCAACAACAGGTCCTGCAGGTAGTCACCGATGAAGAAGTCTTCTTGGCGGGGCTTGCCGACAACGGTTGCGGGCCACACCGGATTCTTGCGACGGTAGATCGTGTCGCACTGCATCCACGGGTAGTCGTGGGTCTCGGAGTAGTAGCCGTAGTGATCACCGAAGGGGCCTTCGGGGCGGCGGGCGCCGGGCTGAATGGCACCCGAGAGCACAAACTCGGACCGGGCGACGAGGGGCAGATCGAAGCCTGTTTGACTGCGGCAAAGCTCGAGCCGCTTGCCCAGCACGAGGCTGGCGAGCAGGACCTCGGGGACGTTCTCCGGGAGGGGCGCGATGGCGGCGAGGACGAGGGCGGGCGGCCCCCCCACGTGGATATGAACGGGTAGTGGGCGCCCTAGCCTCTCTGCCTCGGCCAGGTGGAAGCCCCCTCCCTTGCCGATCTGGGCGTGCATGCCCACACCGCCGTCAGCGAAGAGCTGCGCCCGGTACATGCCGAGGTTGAGGCCGCCGTTCTCGGGGTGCCCCGTGAGGACAAGGGGCAAGGTCACGAAAGGGCCGCCGTCCCGCTTCCAAGTGGTGAGTGCGGGAAGCGTCCCGAGGTCCGGGGAGCGGTCGACGACCTCGGTGACAGGGCCCCTGCGGCGACGCTTGAGGCCAACCTTGGCCAGCGCGCCGAAGAGGCCACGTTGGGCCCAGAGCTTCGACGGGGTGGGGGGCAGGGCCTCTTCTGGGAGTCGCGCGACCCGTTCGATGATGTCCTCGGGCCGATCGCCAAAGGCCAAGCGAACCCGGGAAGAAGTTCCGAAGAGATTCGTCACTGCAGGGAAGGAGGCTCCCTTCGGCCGCTTGAAGAGGATCGCGGGTCCCCCGGCGGCAATCACGCGACGGTGGATTTCGGCCATCTCGAGGTGGGGATCCACCTCGGTCTCGATTTCAACCAGTTCACCTGCCTGCCGTAGAACGTCGAGGAAGGCAGGCAGGTCCTGGGCAGCGGCCCTGGGCGCGGTGGAATCGGACGGCATCGAATGGGGGGGGCCAGCGGATGAGCCAGCAGTTGGGCCAGGAATCGAACGGAGCGGGCAGAATGGAGTGGCGACAGTAAGCCCTTCGAAGCCCCGAGCGCACGGGAGGATTCGAAAGGTGATAGCGCGAGGACGCAATGATGAATAGATCGAGGACCTCTTCCAGGACTTCTGCGACGTTCCTGCGGCGGGGGGGCGCGGCCTGCGTCTGTTTGGCGCTGGTACTGCCCGCCTGGGGATCCGCTCCGGCGGTCCATGGGGGCGACGACGTCCTTCCGATTCAATGGGACCGGCGCGCCGTCGAGCACGTGTGGAACCGTGCTGGTTTTGGTATCCACGAGGACGAGATCGACCGCTGGGTCGAGGCTGGCCCCGAGGCGCTGGTGGATCACCTGCTGGCGCCGCGCCCGCTGGTGGGTCCTGGGGGCGAACTGCAGGAGCTACTCCCCTCCTTCGAATTCGAGCCGACCCGCATCGACCTGCTCGATTACGAGCAGCGATCCCTCGAGCAGCGGCGGGAGTTCCGCCGCATTGCCGCCAGGGAGAACGCAGCCGCCTTCCAGGGGCTTCGCACGCGGTGGATCGAACAGATCGCGTCCGGGGACGACCCGCTCCGCGACCGCATGTGCATGTTCTGGCACGGGGTCTTCACCTCGTCGTACAGGACGGTCCGCCATCCATCGCCGATGATCGAACAGCACAACGCCCTGCGGGCCGGGGCCCTGGGGAGCTACGACGCGCTCCTGAGGGCGATGTTGCGGGACGTGGCGCTGCTCCAGTATCTCGACGGTGACAAGAACCGGAAGGGGCGGCCGAACGAGAACCTCGCGCGCGAGGTCATGGAGCTCTTCAGCCTTGGCGAGGGGAACTACACCGAGGCCGACATCGGCGAAGCCGCGCGGGCCTTGACCGGGGCGGGGGTGGCCACGCGCTTCGACGGCGGTTGGTACCGGTTCTTCGCGAAGCGCCATGACGCCGGCGAAAAGTCGATCCTTGGGGTCACCGGCCACCACCGGCCCGACGACCTGCCGGACATCCTCCTGGCACAGCCCGCGTGCGCGCGTTTCATCGCCTCGAGCATCATCGAGTACCTCGAGGGGGCGGCTCCCACGGATGAGCGGACCGAACGCTACGCGGAGGTCCTGCGTGCGACGGGCTACGACGTGGGATTCATGCTACGGCAGCTGCTCTTGGATCCGGCCTTCTACCGGGACGAGATCATCGGCGCGCGCATCACGTCGCCGGTGGACTACCTGATGGGGATGTCCGTTCGGTTGGGCGATCAGCTCCCTCCGAACTTCGTCGTTCAAGCGGCGTCCGAGCTTGGAGAGGACCTCTTTCAGCCTCCCAACGTCAAGGGGTGGGAGTCCGGCTTGCATTGGATGACGACGGCGCGGTTCATGCTTCGGGGCAACATCGCCGGCGCGGCCCTCGGCTTGATCAGCGGCGAAGGATTGCGCTCGGATGCCCTGGGCTTTGTGGACGAGATGAGCATGGAGGAAGGCATGGAGGACATGAGTTCCGGTGATGCCATGGCCATGGGCGTAGAGCAGCTCCGGCGCGACGAGCTTGCGCAGCTCGTGCGCGCGCTGGAAAGCGCCAAGTACCAGCCATCTTTTTCCTTCGTCCGTGCCGTCCGGGGGGATGGCGCACAGACCGACGCCGAAATCGTTGAATCCATGGCTGCGAGCCTGCTCGCGATCGAGCCGCCCGTGGAGACACTGCGGATGCTTGAAGGCCGCCTCTTTCAGCTTCGCAGGCGCGAAGGTCTCGCGGCGAAGCGCCTCACACAATCCCGAAGCCTCGCGGAGCCGGTGCTCCGCGAGCTCGGTCACCTGATCCTCTCCTTGCCCGAAGCCCAGCTCCACTGATGATGAACAGGAAAGAATCGAACCCGGAGAGTGCGCGGGGACCGCGCCGTCGGCCCCTGGGGCGCAGGCGATTCCTCGCCCAGGCCGGCGTTGGCGCGGCAGGGCTGGCCCTCGGGCGGCGAGCCATTGCGCGTCCCGCCCTGGAGCGAGTGCTCCGAAGGGACGGCGCTCCCAAGAGCCTCGTGCTCGTGCAGCTCGGCGGAGGCAACGACGGCCTTTCGACCATCGTGCCCCACGGCGACGATGTCCTCTATCGCATGCGGGACACGACGGTGCACGCGAAGAAGGACCTGCTGCGGATCGACGATTACCGGGCGTTCAACCCTCAGCTCAAGAAGCTCCGCGCCCAATTCGATGCGGGGCGGCTCGCGATCATCGAAGGCTGCGGCTATCCCGAAGCGATCCGTTCGCACTTCAAGTCCCTTGAGGTTTGGCACACGGCCCGGCCCACGGGGCGCGCGTCCGGGGACGGATGGATCGGGCGCCTGGTGGCCGAGGCCATGGGCGAGGACCCCGCCGCGGACAGCGTGGTCCACCTGGGCGGCCGCGCGCCGTACTCGGTCTATTCCAGCGAGCACCCACCCGTGGCGCTGGCTTCTCCCACCGGCTATCGCTGGTTTGGGGACGACGATGTGTACGCGATGGGGGGCAACGCCATCTGCGAGCACGAGCCAGCGGCAGACGCCCGGCACATCGGCCGAGACCGCGCGCTTCAAGCGCTTCGCACGACCCTCGACGACGCGACGGAGTCGTCCCGGAAAGTGCGCCACGCGGCCGCTTCCTACCGCACAGGCGTGGAGTACCCGAAGAGTCGGCTGGGGGCCTCCCTGCGGGACGTTGCCGCCCTCATCGAGGGCGGAGTAGGCACGCGTGTGTATTCCGTTCAGATGGGCGGTTTCGACACGCACACCAATCAGCTGATCGCCCACAACCGACTCATGGCGACGGTGGACGCGGCCCTGGGCGCGTTCTTCGAGGACCTCAGCGGGCGCGAGTCCGCGAAAGACGTTGTCGTGGCCGTCTACAGTGAGTTCGGCCGGCGCGTCCAGGAGAACGGGTCCAAGGGGCACGATCACGGAAAGGCCGCGCCGATGTTCGTTTGGGGCCAGAAGGTGAAAGGCGGCCTGCACGGCGAGCATCCCTCGATGGAGAATCTCGACGCGGGCGACGTGACCTTCACGACGGACTTTCGGTCCGTCTATGCCACGTTCATCGACAAGCTCTTCGGCGCCACACCTGGACCTGTCCTCGGCGGGGACTACCCGCTGCTGGATTTGATCTAAGCGATCGGCTCAGGCCGCGAGGACCCGGGTGTGCAGCCGCATCATGGCTTCGCGGTCTAGCTCCAGGCCGAGGCTGGAGTAGGCGTCTTGGAAGCGGGCCCAGCGGTGGGCGGCCCAGGCGTCGGCGACTCGCTCCGGGTGGACTTGGCCGGTGGCCTGGAAGCCAAACGTCCACTCAATGATCTCTTCGTCGCCGATGGTCCAGCGGCCGGGCATGTCCAGGTCCAGGAGCCGGCCGGGTGGATTCAGGCCAATGTCCTCTTGGACCTTCTTCCGGATGGCTCCCTCGAGCTTCTCACCGAAGCCGAGCTCCCCCTGGAGTGGACCCCACAGAGCTTCGAGGCCCTGATCTGGCTTGAGGAGCAGATAGTTCGGCGCAGCCTCCGAGAATCGGTAAACGAAGATCTTGATGCGGTGGTGGAGCTCGCTCATGGTGGCTGGACGGCTAGGCCGGATCCCTCGTAGATAGCGGGGTTTGGATCGTCGACCGTACTCACTTTTGTTGTCGGGCGTGGGGGCTTCGGCTTGAGCGCTCCGTTTCGATCCACCGCCCTACGTGACGAACCACCCGTGAACGTGACCCCCTTCGAAGCGGCCCTTGAGCGGCTTACTGGACGGATAGACTGGGAGCGGCGGGACCGCACGAAGGGCTGGCGCGTGGACTTGGAGCCCGCCCGCGATCTCGTTTCGAGGCTTGGGCGCCCCGATCGGGCCTACCGAATCGTGCACGTGGCGGGATCGAAGGGCAAAGGCTCCGTCGCCAGCTTGATCGCCCGCGGGCTCATGGCCGCGGGGCACAGGGTGGGGGCCTACGGCTCGCCCCACGTCGAAACGATCCACGAGCGCGTGCGGATCGACGGAGTGCCGATCGAGGACGGTCCTTTCGCAGTGGCGATCACCTCCGTGCTTGACGCCGTGGAAGCTGCCGAGGCCGAGGGCACGCCCGCTGCCGAGGCCTCGTGGTTCGACATCGTGACCGTGGCGGGTCTGGCCGCATTCCGGGACGCGGGCGTCGACTGGGCGGTGCTCGAGGTCGGGCTCGGCGGGCGGCTCGATTCCACCAATGTGATCGATCCCCCGGAGGTGGCGGTGGTGACGAACATCGAGCTGGAGCACACCGCAATCCTTGGTGACACACACGGGAAGATCGCGGCCGAGAAGGGCGGGATACTCAAGGCGGGAAGCGCCTTTGTGACGGGTTGCAGGCCGGGATCCGAGGCGGCTGAGGTCCTTTGCTCGATCGCGCGGAAGCACTCGATGGAGCCCGTATTCGCCAACGAATCTGGCGATCGCACATTCGAGGAACGCAATGTTCGGATCGCTGCCGCGGCGCTCGATGCCCTGGGACGGAACGTGGGCGGTAGGCGCTATTCGCTCTCGGAAGCGGCGATTGCCGAGGCGCGGCTGCCGGGGCGAATGGAGCAGCGAATCCTGCGTCACGGGGAGCATGCCGTGCCCGTGATTCTCGATGGCGCCCACGTGGAGGCATCGGTGGCTGGGGCCCTCGCCGAAGGACGCCGCCTCCAGGCGGGCAAGGTCTCCGTGATCGTGGCGATCCACTCGGACAAGGACCCCGTTGCCCTTCTTCGGCCCCTGGCCGTAGGGGAGGGGCCGGGGCAGGTGGACCAGCTCATCGCCACGACGATTCCGAACAGCGGCGTTCACCGGGCGCCCGCGGAAATCGTGGGCGCGGCACGGGAACTGGGCCTGGACGCTGTGAAAGCCCCAGATCCCGCCGCCGCCATGCTGCTGGCCGGCCAGTGGGCCGTGGAGGCCGGCGGTGGCGCTTGGATCCTTGGTACCGGATCCCTCTACCTAGCGGGCGCCCTGCGGCCCCTGACGGTCTCCTAGGGGCGGACAGCGTGCGGAAAAACATTCCGCATAGTGGGGCGGGGCTGCGGTCATTCAAGGAGTGCTCAGGTTCGGCCCGATAAAGCTCCGATCCCAAGTCATATGCTCTGCTCCGATCTGTTCCTCACTGACGCCTTCCTTATCAAGGGGAACGTCGAGCACAAGTACACGCGGCTCTCCAAACTCCTGGATGAGCACCGCAAGACATTCTTGCGGGTGCGCGACTGCACGCTGATCGACCTTGGATCCCGGGACCAGATCCAGACGCCGCTCCTCCACATGAACGTGGACGAAGTGCTCGTCGCCCATGAGTACCTGGATGAAGCCGGGGACGGGGCCATGGCCGAGCTGGCCTCCGATCCGGACCTGGACAAGGTGCGGGTGTTCTATACGGGCAATCTGAACGTTGAGCTCGCTGGGTTCATCCGGCCGGGGGCCTACGAAGTGAGTGACTCCGGTACCCGCCGGTTCTTCGTCATGCGGGAGCCCGAGCTCCGCGGATTCAATCACCGCGACGACGACGAGCTGAAGAAGCTCATCAAGCTGCCCTACGCGATCGTCAACAAGGCGCGCCTCTCGTACGTCTACGACTTCAACTAGCGCGGCGCTCCTCCGCACTAGCGGGTGGCCCCTAGTAGGAGGGCAATGCCACCCGGCGTCTCTCCCCCCACCACGCTCCTGGCGTGCCCGCGGCCGGCCGCAAGGCAGCGGATCGAGCGGCAACGGTAGGCGCCCGGTTGGAGGGGGTGGGCGTTCGCTGATAGAGTGCCGCCAGAGAAGCCTCTCACCAGCCTCGCGATCCCGTTCTCCACGGGGAGCAGGCGAGCCGCGGCGACTCCATGTGCCCGTTGGCGTTGCCGCGGGCTCCCACGCGTACACCCCTGCCCGCTCTCCCCGTGGATCTGTTCTCACTCGTCTCCTTGGTCCTGGTCGTCGCGGCGCTGCTCGCGTTCCTGAATCGGCGCTTCCTCAAGCTGCCGTCCACGATCGGGGTCATGCTGCTTGCGCTCGTCGTGTCCCTCGCGACCTTTGCGATCGGACAGTTCGAGCCCACGCTGGTCGACTCGGCGCGCTCGCTCCTCCTGCAGGTGGACTTCAGCGACACTCTTCTCGACGTGATGTTGGCGTTCCTGCTGTTCGCAGGGGCACTTCACGTGAAGCTCGAGGATCTTGCTGGCCAGAAGTGGGTGATTGGAACGCTCGCCACGGTCGGCGTCGTCGTGTCCACCGTGCTCGTCGGTGTGGCGACGCGCTATACCCTGATCGCCATCGGGGTCGGCACGATTCCGTGGCTGCACGCGTTCTTGTTCGGGGCGCTGATCTCTCCAACAGATCCGATCGCCGTACTGGGCATCTTGAAGTCGGCGGGCGTCAAGAAGTCCCTCGAAACGAAGGTGACGGGCGAGTCCCTCTTCAACGACGGTGTGGGCGTGGTGGTGTTCGTGGCCCTATTGGGGCTAGCGACCGCCGACCACGGGACGGGCGCAGGGGACATTGCGATGCTGTTCGTGCACGAGGTTTTCGGCGCGCTGGCCCTGGGTGCCCTTGCCGGTGCGATCACCTACTGGTTGATGAAGCAGATCGACGACTACCCCGCGGAGGTCATGCTCTCTCTCGCGCTCTGCATGGGCGTGTACAGCCTGGCGGGGGCGCTGCATACGTCTGGGCCCCTGGCCGTCGTCGTGGCTGGGCTTCTCGTTGGCAATCAAGGGCGCCGCGGCGCCATGTCGACGTCCACGGTGCAGCGCCTCGATGACTTCTGGGAGATGGTCGATGAGCTTCTCAACGTGATGCTGTTTGTACTCATCGGTCTGGAACTACTCGTTCTGCCATGGAGTACGCAGAACATCATCTTTGGATTGATCGCGATCCCCATGGTGTTGGCGGTGCGTTTCTTGGCCGTGGCCGGAACCGTGCGGGTCCTTTCCCTGCGCCGGGAATTCAGCCCGGGCGCGGTCACCCTGCTCACCTGGGGCGGGCTGCGTGGCGGCATCTCGATCGCGCTGGCGCTCATCCTCCAGGACAAGCTCGGAGGTGGGGCGACGGTGCTCTTGACCGCCACTTACGTCGTCGTGGTGTTCTCCATCGTGGTCCAGGGGCTCACCGTCGGCCGTCTCGCGCGGCGAATCCAAAGCAAGACGCCTGACGGAGAGCCCGCGGTGACCACCTGAGGGCCCTTGGGCCATTGGGTTGGCAGCGCGGGGGTCCAGTCAGGGGCGAAGGCACGAATTCTGTGACCGACAGCCGGTTCGGGGGTAGATAGAGGGCCCGGACCCAGCTTCCCCGCCCGATCGCTCGGCTTCCCCTCTTTCGCCCAGGCCCATGAAAGCTCGCAACCTCCTCCTCGGCGCCTTTGCTTCGTTCTTCGCCACGACGGCGTTCTCCCAGTCCCCGATCGCGGGGGTCAACCTCCGTGGACCCGACCGGATGTTCACATCGAACACGGGGTCCATCGTTGGGAGCTATGCAAATGGACCAAACCTCCCAGCGTCACGGGAGATCTTTGCGCTCGACTACGACGCGGCGGCGACGACGCTTTGGGCCATCGACTTTGCCACGTCGGAGTACGGGA
This sequence comes from uncultured bacterium, assembly GCA_913058555.1. Classification (GTDB taxonomy): domain Bacteria; phylum Planctomycetota; class UBA1135; order UBA1135; genus Saltatorellus. The sequence goes on along the minus strand of CAJXRJ010000155.1, from coordinate 674 downwards.
CGCTCGATCCTGCGGCGGGGGGATTCCAGAGCATGGGCGTTTCGACTCTGCCACTGAACTTTGCCAACGGACTGACGGCGGCGCCCGACGGCGACACGTGGTATGTGGTGGGGCAATTGGGTGGGAACACGAGTCAGGTCTGGGTAGGCGACATCGAAACTGGCGTATTCCATCCGTTGGCTCAGTTCACAAATGCGTTCATCGCTGACATTGCGTGCGACAGGCAAGGGATCGTGTACGGGCTTTCGCTCGTGAACGACTCGCTCTACAAGATCGATCCAATGACGTCAGCAGTCACGTTCGTCGGCACCCACGGCCTTGCCACGGACTTTGCCCAGGGGCTCGACTTCGATTGGGGGTCGGACACGCTCTACGCTTCCTTGTACATTGGATCGGGCGTTGGACAGTTCTGTTCCTTGGACACGATGAACGGTCAGATCCTGACGTCGATGTCGACGAACGCCATCAATGCTCAGCTCAAGTTCGCCGTGGAGATCCCCGTCGACGGGGCTCCTATCGGATCCACCTACTGCGTGGCCAACGCCAACTCGGCGGGCTTCTTGGGGCAGATTTCTGCGCAAGGGTCGCTCGATCCAATGGACGATCGAGTCACCCTCACGGCCAGCCTCTTGCCGACGGGGCAGTTCGGGATCTTCGTGGGCTCGATGATGTCG
>CAJXRJ010000154.1 GCA_913058555.1 uncultured bacterium | reverse complement strand
GGCGGCCCGCCACGGCGCGCTCCTTGGCGTTCGCGCCAGTGGACGGCGAGTGGGACCGGTTCGTTGGCTACCTGGAAGACCCCATCGCACCCGTCAGGCTAGGCGTGCTCGACGGCCTCTTTCGGATCAGTCAAGTCGAGGGTGAGACCGAGGAACAAAAGGCCGTCCAAGCCGCCCGCAAGCGCGAGTTCCTCGATCACGCCGTGGCCGCCCTCTCCGATGAGAACGACATTGTGCGCCGCCGCGCAGCCGTCTTGCTGGACGCGCGCGGCCATGGTCGCGCACTCTTCTGGCTCCTCGAGGACCTCAAGCGCAGCGACGTCTTCTTTGAGCGCCCGACGGGGCTGGCGGCTCGCTACGACGCCGTCAATCAGCTCATGGACCGAGGCGTGGATCTTGGAAACTACATCCCCGAACTGCCCGCGAAGCCGGATCCGAACGGCAAGGTCAAAGCCAGCAACGAGGCGGCTCTCGCGGCGATCCAAGCCAATCTCGACGAACGAGCCGGCCTCATGGAGGCGAAGCTGCCCGCAGGCCTGCGCACCTTGGTCCCGCGGACGATCCCCTCGGTGGCACGCGCCGGCGAGGCCATTCAGGGCGCCGTTCTCGGACTGGAGCTCAAGTCGTGCCGCCGCGGCGACTTCACCCTGCGATGGACCGAAGATGATCAGTTGATCGTTGGCTACGGCAACCCGGCGCGCATTCAGCTTCCGAAAGGCACGACGGCCAAGCTCGTCGAGCAGTCGAAGGCCACCCAGGTCGCCGTCGGCGACCAGGTGTTCTGGGGCCGCCCCGGCTGCGACGCAGAGGCGTACCGCATGCCGCGCGTCGTGGGTCCCGCGGACCGCCCCCAGCACCTGATCGTATCGAAGAACGAACAGGCGGCAGAGGATCTCCGCCCCGGCGCCCTCACCGTGTTCGGCGCCGCCCTGGCGGCCTCGATCCCCACCGACAAAGAACTCCTCGCCGCCGATCCTCGCACGAGGGAACTCGCCGCCCGCATCCGCGGGGCCTTCGCTTCGATCGGCGGTCCAGTCGACTGATGGCGACGAAGTCGCTCGGGATGCCCCTCCACAGGAACGACATCCCGAGCGCCTGATCCTATTCCCCGGGGTCCGTGGCGGCGTCCTTGCCGCCAGAGATCATGGGGTAGACGATTCCAGCAAGGGCGCCACCGACGATCGGAGCGGCCCAGAAGAGCCAGAGCTGGCCGATGTACGCGCCGCCGGCGATGAGCGCCGGGCCCGTGCTGCGAGCGGGGTTCACCGAGAGGTTCGTCACGGGGATGCCGACCAGATGAATCAGCGTCAGCGAGAGACCGATGGCAATAGGCGCAAAGCCCTTGGGCGCGCGCCGGTCAGTGGAGCCGAGAATGACCATCAGGAAGAAGAAGGTCAGGACGACTTCCGCCACCAGGCAGGCCACCATCGAGTACTTCTGCGGCGAGAGATCGCCGAAGCCGTTGGCGGCAAATCCTCCGGTCTCAAAGCCCGGCTTCCCTGAGGCGATCACGTACAAGACCCCCGCAGCTGCCACCCCGGCCAGGGTTTGGGTAACGATGTAAGGCACGAGGCTCTTGGCCTCGAAACGACCACCCACCATCAGGCCGACCGATACCGCCGGATTGAAGTGGCCACCCGAAATGTGGCCTACGGCGTAGGCCATCGTCAGCACCGTCAGGCCGAAGGCCAACGAAACTCCCACGAAGCCGATCCCTAGATCGGGGATGCCAGCAGCCAGTACGGCGCTGCCGCAGCCACCGAAAACGAGCCAGAATGTACCGAAGAACTCGGCGAGGAGACGATTGCCTTGGGGCATGAGAGAGAGGTCCTTGACTACAAGGGTGAAACGAACAGGTGGCAGGGGACGACGCTCGACAAGCCTCTGCGGACTGCACCTCGCGCCCTAGTGACGATCGCGACAGGATGAACGCCGGGTCAGCGGGGAGCGGCCCAGGGCAGAGCCCATGCGCCCGCGATTCTGAAACAACGTGCTGAGGTACATTCCCAAGGAGAAGGTCTCCGCTGCCCCCGACGTCCAACGATGCTGATTCAAGCCGCCCTGCTCGCCCTTTCCTTCCCCCAGGCTCCTGCCGCGGAGGCGACCCCAAAGGTCAACGCCGAGTCCTTGCCCGAGGCCCGTGCTGGATTCACCACCCAACTGGTGCGCCAAGACCGCCAGGAGAGTTCCCTCGAGGCGCCGCCCGACGGACTCTTCTCACTGATCCACTACGACGCTCCCCTCGGCCCCACCCAGGCGTACGTGTCCAAGGTCGCCGGCCCTGCGCCGCGACCTGCCATCGTGTGGCTTACCGGGGGCTTTCCCGTCGCCCGTGGCGGATCCGTCGTTTGGGAACCACGTGGCCCGGGGAATGAACAATCGGCTTCGGCATACCGCAGAGCGGGCATCGTGATGATGTTCCCCACCGTGCGGGGCACGGCCATGAACCCGGGGAACCAGGAATTCATGATGGGCGAAGTCGATGATGTCATCGCCGCCGCCCGTCACCTGGCGACCTACGAATGCGTTGATCCGGGGCGCATCTATCTGGGCGGTCATAGCACCGGCGGGACGCTTGCTTTGCTGGTCGCCGAGAGCACGGACATCTTCAAAGCGGCATTCTGCTTTGGTCCATCCGACGAGTTCGCGGGCTACGGCATCGAAGATCCGTGGCCGTTCGACACGGGCAATCCCGAGGAGTGGCGCCTGCGCTCGCCCGTGCACTTCCTTGATGGCATCAAGACACCGACTTTCGTGATCGAGGGTCAATACGGAAGTAGCTACGCCCTCAGAGCCTTCGACGCGGCGTCGGACAACCCGATGGTCACCAACGTGATCGTGCCCCACGCCGATCACTTCCGTCCGCTCGACGCCATCAATCGCCTTCTCTCCGAGCGCATTGTCGACTGCGGCCAGAAGCCGTTCCGCGTCACCGGCGAGGAGATAGTGGATGCACACCGATCCTTCTGGTCCCAAAGGCGGCGCGAGAATGACCGGCGCTCCATCTCCCGCGCGATCGACAACGGCCTCGAGCTAGGCGCCCTGTGTCGAGTCTCTTTCAAGATGGGCTCGCACAAGCGTGAGCGCCTGGAGCGAGGGACGGCTCCGTTACGGGGAGAGAGGTTCTCCCTCGGCCCCCTGACGGAACTCATCGACGAAGACGGCGACCCGTACTTCGAAATCGAGGCCTCTCAGGTCATTCACCTGACGTTGGAGAACGTCGATCGTCTCTCTAGCGCTGCAGCTGATTGCGCGGGCGATCATCGACTCGACAGCAAGCGCTGGAGCGCGCTGGCGATCTTCTAGCGCGCGTATTCGTCGTCCCGGTCGCCGTCCGTGAAGAACCACCGTGACGTGTCCATCGTGGCGTCCGCGAGCGGGTGGCCGGGCCAAAGGGGATAGGCGCCGACTTCCTTGTGCCCGCGGGGCCGCCGGAAACCGCCCCGCTCAAGGACCCTGCCCCAGTGGGAGCCGCGCATGGCATAGGCCCGCACGACGGCGGCGCCCGCCCTCGCAAGGGCCACAAGGGCGACGTCAAGGGCCATCGCCTCCGCGCCAGGATCCGCCCCGACGAGGTCCACGATGAACCCGAGCTTGCACGCTGGATCCGGATCGCTGCCCCAAGGTCGCTGGATGGCGGTGTACGCGATGAGCGCGCCCGCAGCGTCACGGATTCCAATCAGCGCAAAACGCTGGCATGGGGCGTCGAGGTAGCGCCAGGTGAGGTAAGGCGCGTCGCGGTGCACCATCCAATCGAAGTCCTGCTCGACGTGGTTCGAGAGGCCCTTGACATCGTGCGGCACCGTGCGCCAACGCTCCACGGTGGTCCCGGGGAGAGTTGCCTTGCGCCGCGCCGCGTGTCCACGCCACGCGGCCCACGGCGTCCCCCACTTGGCGAGCCGTCCGTTCTGATGCCGAATGGCGCGCGCCGCCGACGATGTCGCGAGTACGAAGTTCCATGGGCCGATGTGGCCCGCGTGCCGCCAAGCGAGCTTGTCGAAGAAGATGTGGCCCGAGAACTTGTTGGGCAGGCCCCAGGCGGCCGGCCAGCCCCGGGACTGGGCCTCGCCCATGGCTACCCAGTGGAGATCCGTGAAAACCCCGCGACTGCGCAGCTCGGGACTCGTCATGACGTCACCTGTCTGGGCAATGACGCTCGCGCCCGTGGCGTCGCCGCGGAAATGCACTCGACGTGGTTGTGCCGCATAGCTGGCCAGGAGCTGGCCATCATCCCCCAAAGCGGCCGGCGCGATGGCCGTCCCATGGGGACATCCGTCGTAGCGCCACGGCAGCACGCTTGCGCCGTCGGTCTTGCCAAAACACTGGTCGAAGAGCCGCCCCTGCGCGCCGCGGTCGGCCGCTTGGCTCTGCCGGATCTCAAGCCCCGCCTCACCGGCTCGGACGGGGATCCCAGAACTCGGCAACGCCTCCAGCGGCGGTGCGCCTTGAGAGCTCGATGTCGTATGCACTAGCAAAGTGAGTCTCCCGCCCGAGGGCGCTTGGATCAGTGGTGATGGGTCACGACGCACTTTTCTGGCCCGGGCACGATGCCAAGGGCACGCCCCAGTCGTTTGCGTCCGAACGCTGGGTTCTCGAGGTAGTACACCGCCCGCTCAAACGTGCGCCGCAGCCTCTGCGGCATGGCGTAGTACCACTGCTCGTAGCTGCGGACCATGCGCTTGCGCAGCTCCTCGAGCTCGATCTGGCTGAAGTGCTCGTGGCGATAGGCCGAGCGGTTGGAGGAGACGTAGTTCTCCTGCAGATCGTCGATGTCGATGGACGCCTGATAGTTGTCCCAGGACTCGGTGCCGATCAGGGGGTTGAACACGGAGATGCGGATCAGATCAGGGCCCGCCAGCTTCAGCACATTCTCGGTCTCCACGATGTCTTCCGGCGTCTCACCCGGTGACCCAACGATGATGTAGACCTTCGCCCAGATCCCCGCCCGGCGGGTCATCTTGGCGGTCTCGATGATCACCTCGGGCGTGAGGTCTTTTTTGAGCACGTCCAGCATGCGCTGGGACCCCGACTCCCACCCGTAGTAGATGCGCCGGCACCCGGCACGGTGCATGTGCTTGAGGAGCGGGTAGTCCACGCAGTCGGCCCGCGTGTTCGCGATCCACTCGAACTTCAAGCCGCGGCGCAGGATCTCGTCGCAGAGCTCGTGGATGCGCTTCTTGCGCAGGGTCAAGATCTCGTCGACAAACGCGATGACGCCGGGGTCGAACGTTTTGACGACGTGCTCGAGTTCATCGACGATCGCCAGGGTCGAGCGCACGCGAAAGCCGCGCCCCGTGAGTTCCTTCTGGCAAAAGATGCACTTGAAGGGGCAGCCCCGCGTGCTCAGCATGTAGACGAGCCGCTCGGGGTTGTTCTGGAAGTACGACTTCATCGGCAAGAGGTGCCTCGCCGGCATCGGAAGCTCATCGAGCTTCTTGATGAGCGGCGGCGCCGGGTTGTCCATCCAGATCTCGCCGTCTCGAATCGCTGCGAGGCCGGGCACGTCTTCGAGGTCCGCGTCGCGGCCTCCCTCCAGGGCCTCGACGAACTGCGGGAAGCTGTAGTCCCCCTCTCCTTTGAGGACATAGTCGAAGTGCCCGCTATCGAAGAACACGCCTTGGTCCACCGAGGCATGGGGCCCACCCACGATCGTCGTCTTGCCGAGGGACTTTGCGTACTTGGCCCAGGCCATGGCGCGTCGGATATTGGGCGTCAGGGGACTGAACCCGATGATGTCGTTTCTGGCGATGGCGTCGCGCATCGCGGAGTCCCCGCCGATGCGCTCATCCCATAACTCCACCGGCAATCCCCGGCGCTCGAACATGCCCCCGAGGTACCCGATCCCCAGGATCATGGAGAGCGGATCTTCCTGCACGTGGGGTTTGACGTAGCTGATCAGGGTGCTGCGCATGGGGTCTCCGCGGGTTCAAAGGGGACGTTTTCGGGCTGAGTGCCTTCGGGATATCGGCCCCCGGTCACATCGAAGGTGAGGGCGTGGTGGGCGACAGCTTGGGCGAGCCACGGGGACCGGCGCCCCTTCCTGTCGCGCCCGAGGAATCCCAGGTGGCCGCCTCCGTGCACGAGGTCCACCCGCACGCCGGGCCCCCACGGCGCCTGCCTTGAATGGCGCGCGTCCACGACGGGGTCATCCGTGGCATGGAGCACGAGCGTGGGCGTCTCAATCGCGGCGACGCCATGCACCGCGGATGCGGATAGGTAGTACTCGCTGAGGCTCCCGAAGCCCCATACCGGTGTGATGTAGCGCTCGTCGAACACCCGCAGGCTCGCCCACGGCTCCACCCGCACGCCGCCTCGATAGTCGCCCCGGAGCGTGGGGATCCATCGCCGGCAGCTCCGCAGGATCCAGAGATCAAAGGCCCGGGAGCGAGGACGTAGCAAGTCCATGGAGCACGCGTCGAGGTCGATAGGAGGCGCGACGGCCATCGCCGCGTCGGGCATGTCGCAGGGCGCCCAGTGACACCTCTCCCCCAGGAGCTTCAGGAGCGTGTTGCCGCTGATGGAGAACCCCACCGCGAGGAGTTGTGCGCCGGGCGCCTCACGCCGAAGCCACCGAATCGCTGCGATGAGATCTCCGGTGTGTCCGGTCATGTAGGGACGCGTCGTTCTCTCATGCGGCCCGCCCGAACCCCGCTGGTTGATCGCCAGCACACCGCATCCGCAGCGAACAAGCGTGTCGACCGCCTGGGCTAGGTACGGCGAATCCACCGACCCACCAAGCCCATGGGCCAGCAACACCGTACGGCCGTTTTGCGATGGCGCATGCCATCCCTCGAGCTGATCTCCCCCACCCAAGGGAATAACGACACGGTGGAGGTCCGATCGCGCTGACGTCAAAGGCACGCCACTCGGCAGCAGCGCTCCCATCACGGTCTGCACGTGCCCGCCCCGGTACACCGGGTGCGGATCGAAAGCTGGCGTCTCTGCAAACATGACTCGATGGATGGACAGGCGCGCGTGCGGGAATCGATTCAAGAAATGCTGGAAGCGCTGAATCGATGCGCCCAACCGATGCCCTCTTGGCCATGGAGCGATGGAGGCCGGTCGTGTGCTGGCCCAGTGAATCCTTGAAGACAGAATTCGAAAGCCACGCACGCGCGGGCACGGCGGCGATCGTCAGCAACGCGGCGACTGGAAACGATTCAGCGGGCCAAGGTTCCAGCACGGAGCTACCTGGACTGCGTGAGATCGCGGCCCGCTGCGCACTGCCACTCGTCATGGGCCTCGTGATCCTTGGGACGCTCCTTTGGGGAGGCTTCGTCACTTTCGTGATGGCCCTTCTGCTTTGGAAAGCCGCGGGAGCGGTCCTTTGATCGCCCGTGCCGCCGGTGGGCTTCGGCCCGATGCCGAGCCCCACGCCGAGCTACAGCGGGCTCGCAGCGTCTTAGCCCATCCCCAGGACCTGCACTGCGTCGTCTTTCACCTGGGGGTGCTCGCGCTCTACGGCTTGTCGTTTTGGATCTGGACACACCGCGCCGCCGTGGGGATCGCCCCTGGGCTCGAAACCACCGCGTTCGCCCTCGGTGCAGCCCTCCTCCTGGGCTGGTGCTCCGGCATAGAAGTCGGCGTCAACTTTCACAATCACGCCCATAGGCGGGTGTTCACGCGGCCGTGGATGAACCGCTGGTTCGGACGTACCTGGACCGTTTCCGCTGGATGGCCGGCCTACTTCTGGCAGTACAGCCATGTCACGGTCCATCATCGCCATCTGTTGGAAGAGGCGGACTGGACGCTTCCAAAGCGCACGACGGACGGTCAATGGGAGGGTTTCTTCCGGTACTGCCTTCTCCATTGGCCCTTCCGCTACGCCGGCCACCTCTGGCGCGACCTGCGGAGCCCCGTGGCCGCGCCCGCTGTGGCAGCCCGTGCCCGCCGGGAGTTCGCGATCTTCGCGGCGCTCTTCTCCATCCCGTTCTTCATCGACCCCGTCGGGGCTCTCTGGCTCTGGGTCCTTCCCGCTTGGATCGCTAACGTCCTCGTCGTGGCCCCGGGCATGTTCGCGCAGCACGCCGGACGAAAGGCACCCGGTCCGGACCACGTCTTTTGTCATTCGAACACGTTCCGGTCGAAGCTCTTCAACCTGACGATGTTCAACATCGGCTTCCACGCCGAGCACCACACATTCCCCCATGTGCATTGGAGCGACCTCCCGGGGCTTCACGAGGTACTGAAGCGCGAACTGGTCGACGAAGAAGCCCACGTGGTGCCGTTTGGCTACTACCGCGGGGGCTACCTGCTCTCGAGAGCTGCCCTGGGAAATGCAGCCGCCGCCGAAGAGTGGAGCGAGCAGCACCCCGACTATGTGAAGGAGGCCCCTTGACGTCCGAGACGAACCAAGTCGACGTGCAGCACTGGCGCAAGCTACGGGGTGTGTTCCATGCCTCGCCGACGAACGCCGACGGGCGCACGGAGATCGAAATCTGTGAGGGGAGCGCCACGCTCACCTTTGAGGCCGACGAGTCCCACTTCCATGCGGGAGGGGCTGTCCATGGCGCCCACATTTTCAAGCTCCTCGACGACGCCGCATTTTTCGCGGCGGGGTCCGAGGTCCGGGATGTCTTCGTTCTCACCGTGGGATTCCAAACCAACTTCATGCGTCCCGCTGGCGCGGGCGTACTCCGGGCCGAGGGAAGGCTCGTGCGAGCCTCCAAGCGGGTCCTGTGGGCCGAATCCAAGGTCCTCACCGCCGGGGGCGCCCTCGTGGCCACGGGCTCTGGGACGTTTCTCCCCAGCGAGATCGCCCTCGACCCCAAGATCGGCTATCGCGAAATTCCCTGATTGCTGAATCGAAGCCCGCGCGTCACCACTCTTTGATGTGATGGCACCGACAGCCGTGAATACAGCAGAGCAAGGAATCGAACTCGATGACGAGATGCGGGCGTACGTGCGCGGCATCTCGCGTCACCTCGCCCGTGGGGATCGCCATCTGGCGGAGGACATCGAGCAGGAGACCTTCATCGTCGCGCTCCAACACCGTCCCCGGGACCCCAAGGCCGCCCGGGCGTGGCTTTGGTCCGTGGCGAGGAGCTGCCTGAGCGCCGTCACCGGCCGCGCCTCCAGGCGCCCCCGCACCGTGGCCTTCATGGACGAGGCCCACGCCCAAGTCGGCGGCGATCCTGCGGAGACCCACGCCCGACAGGAATTGCGCGAGACCCTCGACCGGGCCCTAGCCAAGCTCCCTGAAGACTACGCCAACGTGATCTCGCTCAGGGTCCTTGACGGGCTCCCGCCCAGGGCGATCGCAGCGGAGCTGGGTGTCCCGGTCAACACGGTGCGCACCCGCACCCGCCGCGGCTTTGACCGACTTCGCACCGACATCGACGACTCCCTCGGGGACGATCCGTACTCGGACCGGAGGCCCCTGCTCGGCATCGGCCCGTTCTTCGCGCGTCGCTGGCGTGCCGCCGCGGCGCTCGTCGTGGCCGTCCCGATCCTCGTCCTCGGCTTCAAGGCCTTCGCCCCCAAGGACTCGGGCCTCGGCGACAAGGCCCAGGGGCCCGGTGCAACGCCATCCATGACGGGCTCCGACGTCCAGTTCGCAAAGGTCACGGATTCTGACCGGGGGCTCGTGCTACCCGAAAGCACTGGTGAGCTAATGGTCGCCGCGGCGCCCACGACCGCGGACCCGGTGAGCACCTCGGCGCCCATTCTCGTCACCGTGCTGGGAGTCGACGGACTCCCCGCTGCAGGCGCGGAGCTCTTCGAGCACAAGGGCTTCGGCGGGACGGTCCAGCGCATCGGGGAAACCGACTCGCAGGGCCAGGCCCGCGTGCGGCTCCTTGGGAACAATCGATACATCGCCGCCCGGGGAGGCCCGGGTGAGCTGTCGCTATCGCTGCAGATGAACCAACCGTCGGTGGCCGCAGAGGGCATCCTCGCCCTGCGTCTGGAGAGCTGCCCCGTGGCGTGGATCGATGTCGACACGTCGGCCATTGGCGTCACGAACGGTGATGTTCGGATCGAGGGGGTGCCGGTGGACCAGCGGCTCTACTGCCAGCTCGGTATAGAAGGCGGGATTTCCGGAACGTCGTGCTGGGTGCCGAGCTGGGACGGTCCGGCGGGGCGCGAGGGCGTCGTCTGGGGCGATGCGAAAAAGACGCTCTGTGTCTACGTAGACGGCATCGCCGCCGCCAGCGCGGGCCCTTTCCGTCTCTTCGACGCTCCACCTGACACCATCGCGGTGGAACGCCCTTGGTCCCTTCGGGGCAAGCTGGTGTCGGCCGAAGGCCACGCCATCACGAACAAACTGATCCGCTTCCAAAGCCGGGTCCCCAGCGGTCAAAGCAACCGCCGCATTCGCACGGACGCAGACGGCCGCTTCGAAATCGAGGGCCTGACAACGGACAGTGTGAGCGTCGAGTCCTACGCCCTGCAGTCCATCGCCTTTGCCCGGCCGGAGGGTCCAGTGCTCGATGCGGGCTCCGTCGTCTTGAACGAACTGGTGCCGCGCCTGACGGTCCACGGAACGGTCCATGGCGTCACGGCACCCTTCGCCATTCACCCGATCACCCGGTCGGGGCGCAGCACGCCAAGGGCCATCGAGCTGACCGCGTCGGCCACGCGCCAGCCGATCATCATCCGGAATAAGGACGGCGACTTCCGTCTTTCGGAGTCCTCCGACGCCGTGCTCGCCCTTGTGGTCCACGCTGCACCTGGGGGGGAACCGATCCCCCCTACGCTGGTGACCAGGCCCAAGGGCGGCTGGCCTGAGGACGGTGTCCAGGTCCTTGTCGACCCGAACGCCGGCGCCCACTTGCGCGCAGAGATCGGACCGGACTACCGGCCCGGGCGCGTCCATATGCGCCACGTCGACTCGGGCTTTTGCTTCACGTCTGACGTCGTCAGCGACAAGTTCCAATCGCCCACCCTCTTCGCGGGTGATTGGGCCGTCTCGATCCAAGGACCTGACGGACGGCTCATGCCGTGCGCCAAGGCCAAGCTAAGGGCGGGATCAGACGTGGATCTCGGCAAGCTCGCCGCCCGGTCGGGTGAGGTCCAGTTCTCCTGGCCGGCGAAGGCTGTCGAGGGCGACCCGTCGGACTGGCTCTACGTGACCCTCGAGTCCGGCGGTGAGCTCCTCCTGTGGCGCGCTGTGGCGCGCCGTGACCTTGAGCGCGTGATCGCCCGAGCCACCCTGTCCCCGGGGCCCCACCGCATCGTGGCCCAGACCCAGGGCGAGGCCTACCGCGCCAGCTTCCAGGTGGTTGCAGGCGAGCGGATCGGCTGCGACCTGAAGTAGCGTCCCCACCGCCGCTCCAGCGGCTCCGGGGGCGCAGGCGTCCCCCGTCGATACGCCTCCGTGAATTTCCCCGGAGAATGCCATCGACAACGGCCGCGGCGCCGCGTCCTTGGAAGCGTGGTCATCGCCCTTCCCCTCCCCATCCGCCGTAGGTCCTGCCTGTGAGCGCAGCGATCCCAGGTGGCAAAGGGGCCCGCGCCAGCTCTGATCCGAGGTCGAATCCCGGTGGTGGAGCAAGGGGTGGACTCGGAGATAAGCCCGGAGATAGACCCGGCGAAGGGGCTGAGATCCTGGCCCAGTGGATCGACCAGGCCCGGGCCGGCGACCGCGAGGCCTTCACCTCCCTCATCAGGGTTCACCGTCCGGCGGTGCAGCGGGTCGCCCAGCGCATGGTGGGCAACCATGAAGACGCGGAGGACATCGCCCAGGACACGTTCGTGCGTGCCTGGCGTGGTCTCAGCGGATTCGAGGAAGGAGCCGGGGCCGCGAAACGCTTTGGCGCTTGGCTCATCAAGATCACGGTTCACCTTTGCCGTGACCTTCAGCGCCGCAAAGGGCGCCGACCGGAGGAGGCCGCGGCGGAGATCCTCGAGGGCACAGGCGCCCAAGAACCAGCCGCCCCCGGACACGGCGAGCCCAGCCGCCTCGGTGCCCAACGCGAGGCCGAAAAACACGCGGCGAGCGCCATCGCTGCCCTCCCCGATCGTCTTCGCACGGCGTTTGTGCTGCGCGCCCTCGAGGGTCACTCCTACGAGACCATTGCCGAAATCACGGGCGTCCGGCCCGCCACCGTGAGGACCCAAATGGTCCAGGCCCGCCGCGCGATGCGGCGCATGTTGGCCGGCTGGGCCAACGGATTCACGAGCCGTTGAGCGTTCCCATGAAGAAGCCCATGAACAGGCCCTGCAAGCCCTACCGGTCGGTGCTCGATGCGATCCTCGACGGAGTCGAAGAGCAAGCGTCCCGCGCACGCCTCGAGGACCACGCGCGGGACTGCGCGGAGTGCCGCCACGCGCTGGAAGAAGCCGGCCGCATGCGTTCGATGCTCGAGACCCTCGTCGGCAGTCAATCCACGCGCATCGACGATGAAGCGTTCGTCGCATCCGTCTTTGCGGAAGTGGACTCCGCACCGGCGCGACGGATCACCCCGGTGAAGCCAACAGCCTCGCCCTGGCGACTGGTGCTCCTGGGATCC
>CAJXRJ010000153.1 GCA_913058555.1 uncultured bacterium | reverse complement strand
TAGTCTCGTGGGCTCGGAGATGTGTATAAGAGACAGGTCCCTCCCTATGCAGAAGTCCGCCATCGCCAAGCTCGATGATCTCGAGCTGAACTCCCCCGCCCACGCCCTCGTCCAGAATGTCGATCTGGTGATCATCCGCACGGGAAAGGAGGAAGTCTCGGTGCTCTATGGCCGGTGCCTCCATCGTGGTGCTCTGCTCGCGGACGGCTTTGTGCGCGGGGACAACCTGATCTGTGGCGTGCATGACTGGGACTACCGGGTCGACACGGGGGTCTCCGAGTACGACAACAAAGAGGCACTCCCGAAGTTCAACGCCTGGGTCGAGGACGGCCACGTCCTTGTGGACGAAGACGAGATCGGCGCGTGGGCGGCCGAGCACCCACAGCCCTACGATCGCGAGGCCTACCTCGGCAACCAAGCCGACACGCACGGCACGCCCGAGGAGCCCACGACGAAGCTCATTCAAGCCCTCGCGAAGGGCGGAATCGAAGGCGTCGGGCACCATGGCCCCATGGGCGCGATGGGTGTTCCATTGACGGAGCTGCCCCGTTGGGACGACCTGCAGATCCTCACGGCCCAGCTCCATCGCTTCCCACTCCTGGATAACGAGTCGGTGGGCACCGACGTGACGATCGGCCCCCGGGCAAAGAAGCCGCTCAAGCTCGACATTCCGCTGTTCGTCAGCGACATGAGCTTCGGGGCCCTCTCCGAGGAAGCCAAGGTCTCCCTGGCGAAGGGCGCTGAGATGGCGGGCACGGGAATCTGCTCCGGCGAAGGCGGCATGCTGCCCGAAGAGCAGGCGGAGAACTCCCGCTACCTTTACGAGCTCGCGTCAGCACGCTTTGGCTTTGACCTCGAGAAGGTCGCGCCGCGCATCCAGGCATTCCACTTCAAGGGCGGCCAGGGCGCCAAGACCGGCACGGGCGGGCACCTGCCCGGTGAGAAGGTCAAGGGCAAGATCGCCGAGGTCCGCGGGCTCAAGCCCGGGTCCCCCGCCATCTCCCCGAGTCGGTTCCCCGATATCGATTCCCTGGCCGGCTTCGCAGAGATCGCCCAGGCCGTGCGCGAGGCCACCGGCGGCGTGCCCATTGGCTTCAAGCTCTCGGCCCAACACATCGAGAAGGACCTCGACGCCGCCCTCGAAATCGGCGTGGACTACGTGATCCTCGACGGCCGCGGCGGCGGCACGGGCGCCGCGCCCTTGCTCTTCCGGAACCACATCTCTGTGCCGACCATCCCCGCCCTCGCCCGCGCGCGCCGGCATCTGGACGCCTCGGGCGCCAAGGACGTCACCCTCATCATCACCGGCGGCCTGCGCCACCCCGCCGACTTCGTGAAGGCCATGGCCCTCGGCGCCGACGCCGTCGCGGTCTCCAACGCCGCGCTCCAAGCCATCGGCTGCATCGCCATGCGCGCCTGCAACACGAACTATTGCCCGGTGGGCATCGCCACCCAGCAAGACCACCTGCGCAAACGACTCGAGATCGCCAAGAGCGCCAAGCAGCTCGCGAACTTCTTCGAGGGCGCGACCGAGCTCATGAAGGTCCTCTCCCGCGCCGCGGGCCACGACCACCTTTCGAAGCTCAACGCCGACGACCTCACGACGTGGAAGAAGGACATGTCCGATCTCACCGGCATCCCGTTCGCCGGGGGTACTCGCTAGTCGGGAACCCGGTTCTCAACTTCCGAGTACGGGCGCTCTTACCCCCAACCCAGCCATACCGTGGATACTGATATCGTCCTGCTCATCGGCTTTGCCGCGGGCGTTGCGCTCCTTTGCAGAGTCGCCGCTGTCGTCTTCGATAAGACGCCGCTAACGGCGCCGATCGTGGCCGTCGGGCTAGGCATCGCCGCGGGCCCTTCGGGCCTTGGGTTCTTCCAATACGGCGTGCATTCGGGGCACTTCATCGCGCTCCTCGCGGAGCTCGCCCTCGCCCTGATCCTCTTCCACGACGCGGCCCGCATCGACATGCGGCTCCTGCGGAAGAACCTCGGGGCGCCGGAGCGCCTTCTGGGGCCGGGCCTCGCCATGACGATCCTGCTGGGATTTGGCCTGGGGGCGCTCTTCCTCGATGGTCTGCACCTCCTGGAAATCGCCCTCGTCGCCGCCCTGCTCGCCCCCACCGACGCAGCCTTGGGGCAGGCGGTGGTGACCCAAGAGTCCGTGCCCATCCGCGTGCGCCAAGCACTCAATGTCGAAAGCGGCCTCAACGACGGTCTCGTCGTCCCCGTGGTGGCCGTGCTCATGGCCTGCGCCGCGGGCACGAGCGACGCGGGCCCCTACGAGTGGCTGATCGAAGGCGCCCGCGTGTCCGGCATCGGCGCCGGGGTGGGCGTCGTTCTCGGCCTCCTGGGCGCCAAACTGATGGACGCCATCTACCAAGCAGGCTGGACCAAGTCCGGCCCCCGGGCCGAAGCGGTGGCCGCGATCCCCATTGCGACCTACTTCATCGCGGAGCTCTTCCACGGCAGCGGCTTCCTCGCCGCCTTCATCGCCGGCCTCGCCATGGGCAGCACCATCAAGCGCCTGCCCCGCCCGACGTTCCATCTCACGGAGGACATCGGCGACTACCTGGGTCTCATCACCTGGACCTTCTTCGGCATCGCAGCCGTCCCGTTCGCCGCGCGCTGCTTTGGCGCCGACACGATCCTCTACGCCCTGGCGAGCCTCACCCTCGTCCGCATGATCCCCGTGGCCCTCGCCCTCACCGGCACCGGCTTCCGCTTCGATACGAAGCTCTTCATCGGCTGGTTCGGCCCCCGCGGCCTCGCCACCGTCGTCTTCGCTTTCGCTGTCCTCGGCCGCGAGGACATCGCCGGCGCCGAGCGCATCTTTGGCCTCGCGGTGTGGACCATCTTGCTCTCCGTCCTCCTCCACGGCCTCACGTCCAGCTCCCTCGCAAAGCGCTTTGGCGCCCGGTGCGCCGCCCGCGAAGGCGGGGAGTCCGTACCGTCCCACGTGGCCGTCGAGACGATCGTCTACCCGTCGCCAAAGCGCGGCCACCCATCGGATTGAGGGTCGGCAACAGACGGGGCTGAGCAGGGCCTTGCAAGGGCCCCGCTCCCCTCCAGCGAAGTGCCCTACGGCAGAAACAGGACGAAGTGCGCCCCCGTCTCCGAGGGACGCGCTTCGATCGATCCGCCGAGGGTCTCGGACGCCTTCCGCGCCACCGAGAGGCCGAGGCCTGTGCCCAGGATCGTCCCGTGGGGGTCCAGCCGGGCGAAGGGCTCAAAAATGCGCTCCAGCGCCCGTGGGGGAAGGCCGGGGCCGTCGTCTCGGAAGTGGATCTCCGTGCCGGATTCGCTCGCTTGGCGCCGGACGGAAATCGCGACCTGGTCGCTTCCGCAGTACTTGATCGAGTTGGCGACGAGGTTCAGGAAGATCGTGACCAAGAGCGGGCGCACGGAGCGGAACGTCCCCGGTGACTCGACCTCGAGACGCACCGCCATCTTGTGGTCGTAGAGCGCCACGATCCCCGTGAGGAGCTCCTGCAAGTCGATCGGAACCGCCAAGGGCGACTCCGGATCCCTGAGGTAGTCGAGCAGGCCCCTCTGCATCTCATCGAGCCTCGACGTGCGCTTCAGAATCTGCGACACGTGTGGTTTTGCGGACTCGGGCGTACCCCGCTCGAGGTCCTCGAGCGCCCACTCCGCCAAGTGCTTGATCGCGTGCAGTGGACTGCTGAAGTCGTGACAGAGAGCGCGCACGAGTTGTTCCAGCGTGCTGGTCTTGCGCTCCAGGTGCTCGACGAGCCCCGCCTTGTCCAGGTTGCTCTCGGCGAGGTCGCAGACCACTGCCGCGAGCTCGCGCTGGGCCTTGCGCCCATGGAGGAGCTGCCCCGCGTGGCGTGCTGCCAGGCGTAGAAGCTCGCGCTGCTCTGGGGTCAGGCTACGGGGCTGGCGGTCGATCACGCAGACCGTACCAAGGGCATGGTCGTCCTCGTCGACGATGGGCGCGCCCGCGTAGAAGCGGATCTTCGGGTCCCCGGTCACAAGCCCGTTCTCCCTGAACCTCGGGTCCAGCAGAGTGTCTTCCACCACGAGGATCTCGTCCGGTCGCCGGATCGCCACGGAACAGAACGAGACGTCACGTCCGGTGGACTCCGCGTCCAAGCCGACCTTCGCCTTGAACCACTGGCGATCTTCGTCCACCAGGCTCACGAGGCTGATGGGCGCCCCGAAGGTCATCGACAGCATCTTGACGAGATCGTCGAACGTACCCTCCGGCGGCGAATCCAGGATATCGAGGGCGCGCAGCGCATGAAGCCGGTCGGCCTCTCGGGCATCGCTTGCGCCCACGTCTAGACTTCCAAGTTCTGATGCCATAACTCGCCGCCTTCCGCTGTCCATCGATGAGAGCCCTTTGGGGCTCTGCAGGCCGCAGTGTAGTCGGTGGCGGGCGCTGCGTGATGAGGGCATTCCCATGTTCCCCATGACCTACGGCCCACCGACCAAGCCAGGCGGGAGACGGCATAATGGGCGGATGACGGCACCACATGAGGGGGCTATCCCTAAGACGTTTCACGCGTTGGAGGCGAAGGAGAGCCTGGGGGAGTTGGCTCAGTCCGGCGAAGCTGACATCGAGCACGGGCGCCGATGGTTTGAGTGGAGGGCCTCCAGTGAGATGCTCTATCGGATCCACCCCCCGTTGGTGGCGCCCATCGCCCCGGGCCACCGGGATCTCGGTGACTACCTGGACGACGTCCCCGAAGTGCTGGGAGCCCACTTGATGGTCCTCATGCAGGCCGGCGCGAGTTCGCTCGGGTGGTTTGAAGGCGGGGAATGCCGCAGCACCAAGAGCTTCCGGCGATACGTCGTGCGTGGCAAGGGGCGGGCCCAGCCGACGCATTTGAAGTCGAAGGGCAAGTCACGCTATGGGTCGAGGCTTCGGCTCCAGAACGCCGAGGCCCTGCTCGAGGAAACAGTGGAGCGGATGCAGGATTGGTGGGACGAGTTTGGGCCGGCGGAGAGGGTGCTCGTCAGCTGCCCCGTGAGGCTCTGGGCCAGCGTGCTCGAAATGGAGCCTGCCCCACCCTTCGTCGCCGCGGACACGCCGGTGACGAAGATCCCAAAGGACCTACCGAAGCCGACGAGCGAGCTTCTGGATCGCACCTACCGATTCTGCTGCTACGGACGCGTGGAGCTCGCCCCATGAACACCAAGAAGGCGGCCAGCGCCTACGGTCGCGATGGGATCCAAGGCCTCGAACGCGTGCTCGAGCTGCACCCCCCAGAGGAGGAGTGGCTCGATGAGCTGGTCGACTCTTCGTCCAGTTCGGTGATGGAGGAGAGCACCGCGGCGACCTGGCTCGTGCGCGCCTATCTGATGGCTGGCGCTGAGCTGACGAAAGACCAGACAGCCCGCCTCATTCGCTCCCTTGCCCGCGTGCCGGCCGGGGACGCCCGCCTGCATGTTTGCCAGACCGTACGTGACCTCAGGGTTCCCGCCCGAAACGCGGAGCAGCTTGCGCGCTTCCTTCGGGACTGCGCAAATGGCGACCACAAATTCACGCGCGCATGGGCGGTGGACGGGTTCCAGGCTCTAGCGGCCCAAAACACCAAGTACGCCCGCGAAGCCGGCCTGGTCCTCGAGCGGGCCGAACGGGACCCCGCCGCGTCGGTGCGGGCACGCGTCCGTCGAATCCGCAAGGGCAAGTAGCCAAGCCAGACCGCTCCGTCCCCGTCAGGATTGAGAACGCGAGCGCTGGGGGTTTGTATCCTCGGGCCCATGTCTTTCGAACCGACCCGCAACGACCTCTTCACTTTTGGACTCTGGACCGTGGGCAACCCCGGCCGGGACCCCTTCGGCCACCCCGTCCGCGAGGCGCAAGATCCTTGCCGGATCGCCGCGAAACTCGGGGAGATCGGCGCTTACGGCGTGAACCTGCACGATGAGGACCTCGTGCCCTTCGGCAGCTCCGCCGTGGAGCGAGACCGGATCGTCTCGGACTTCAAGAAGGCCATGGAGGACGCGGGCATCGTTTGCCCGATGGCGACGACGAACCTCTTCTCCCAGCCGATCTTCAAGGACGGCGCCTTCACCGCGAACGACCCGCGGGTGCGGGCGTACGCGATCCAGAAGACCATGGCGGCCATGGACCTCGGGGTCGAGCTCGGCGCGAAGACCTACGTGTTCTGGGGCGGGCGCGAGGGCACCGAATCCGACGCGTGCCGGGACCCGCGGGAGGCCCTCAAGCGCTTCCGGGGCGCCCTCGACTTCCTCACGGGCTACTGCGAGGACCAGGGCTACGACCTGCGCTTCGCGCTGGAAGCCAAGCCCAACGAACCGCGCGGGGACATTTATCTCTCCACGACCGGGCACATGCTGCACTTCATCTCGACGCTTGCGAAGCCCGAGAGAGTCGGCGTCAACCCAGAGGTGGCCCATGAGACGATGGCGGGACTCTCGTTCGTACACGGCGTCGCCCAGGCTATGGAGTGCGGCAAGCTCTTCCACATCGACCTCAATGGCCAACGCATCGGACGCTACGACCAGGACCTGCGCTTCGGGTCGGAGGACCTCAAGCAGGCGTTCTTGCTCGTGCGTTTGCTCGAGGGCACGGCGGGTGGTGCGCGCTACGAGGGACCCAGGCACTTCGACGCCCACGCCTACCGGACCGAGGACGACGAGGGCGTTTGGGAGTTCGCGCGGGGCTGCATGCGCACCTACAACATCCTGCGCGAGCGGGCCAAGGCCTTCGACGCCGACCCCGACGTCCAGGAGATCCTCGCGATGAACACGGACGCCGACCTGGTCGACTTCCGCGCCGGATACTCCAAGGACCGCGGCGCAGAGCTGCGCGCCATGGACTTTGACGCGGCGGCCATCGCCATCAAGGGACTGCGCTACGAGCGCTTGGACCAGATCATGACCGAACACATGATGGGCGTCCGCTAGCGACGGGCCCGTGGTTGATTCGCGAGGGACGCGCCGGGGCAAGCAAGTCATCGCCGCTGCGGCGGCGATGCTCGCGCTGGCGTGCGCGTCGGCGCCGGCAGAGAAGTCGGCGCCCGCAGCGGCCCCCTTCGCCGCACCGATCACGGCGGACGTCGTGGTCTACGGTGGTACCTCCGCCGGGATCGCCTGCGCGGTGCGCCTCGCGCGGCTCGGCCGAGAGGTCGTCGTCGTTTCGCCGGACCTCCACATCGGTGGCCTCACCAGCAGCGGCTTGGGCTGGACGGACTCCGGCGAAAAGGCCGTGATTGGCGGCCTCGCAGCCGAGTTCTACGGGCGCATTTGGCAGCACTACCAATCCCCGGACGCGTGGCGCTGGCAAACGAAGGACGAATACGGTGGGCGCGGGCAAGGCTCCCCCGCCGTCGACGGGACGAGCCGCACCATGTGGGTCTTCGAGCCCCACGCCGCCGAGGGTGTCTTCGAGGACCTCGTCACCGAAGCAGGCCTTCGCGTGGAGCGGGATGAGTGGCTCGATCGGGAAACAGGCGTCACGCGGGACGGCGGCCGCATCACGGCGATCCGTACCCTCAGCGGCAAGGAGTACCGCGCCGAGGTCTTCATCGACGCCACCTACGAGGGCGACCTCATGGCCGCCGCCGGCGTCACGTACACGGTGGGCCGCGAGTCCAGCGGGACGTACGGGGAACCGTGGAATGGCGCCCAGCCAGGGGCGCGCCATCACGGCCACCACTTCGACAGCACCGTGGCGAATCCCGTGGACCCGTACGTGGTGCCGGGGGATCCCACGAGCGGCTTGATCGATGGCGTCGACGGGGAGCCCCCCGCCCCGCGGGGCACGGGAGACCATCGCGTCCAGGCCTACTGCTTTCGGATGTGCCTGACCGACTTGCCCGGGAACCGCATCGCCTTTGAGGAGCCGGAGGGCTACGACCCGGCCCGCTATGAGCTCATGGCCCGTGTCTTCGAGGCGGGTTGGCGGGACACGCTGCCGCCCTCGAGTCCCGTTCCCAACCGCAAGACCGACACCAACAACGACGGACCCATGAGCACCGACCACGTCGGTGCCAACTACGACTACCCCGAAGCCACTTACGCGGAGCGGCGCGCCATCGTGGAGGACCACGAGCGGTACCAAAAAGGCCTCCTGTACTTCCTGCGCACGAACCCCCGGGTCCCGGAAGCCACGCGCCGCCAAATGACGCGCTGGGGCCTCGCCGCGGACGAGTTCACGGACAACGGGCACTGGCCCTACCGGCTCTACATCCGAGAGGCTCGGCGCATGGTGTCGGACACCGTAGTCACCGAGTCGGACGTGCTCGGAAAGCGGGCCGTCCTGGAGCCGATCGCCATGGGGTCCTACCAGATGGACTCGCACAATGTGCGGCGCTACGTGACCGCGGAGGGCGCCGTCGAGAACGAGGGGGACCTCGCGGTCCGCCCGGACGGCCCCTACGCCATTCCCTACGGCGCGATCACGCCGAGGCGCGGCGAGTGCACCAACCTGCTCGTTCCCGTTTGCGTCTCGAGCTCCCACATCGCGTACGGGTCCATTCGCATGGAGCCCGTGTTCATGATCCTCGGGGACTCGGCGGCCCACGCGGCACACCTGGTCATCGAGCGGCAGTGCCCCGTCCAGGACGTGCCCTACGGAGCCCTCTCAGAGGCACTTGAAGGGGCTGGCCAGGTGCTGGCCACGCCCCCGGCCTTGGTCCGGGCGCGCCGGGCCCGGGACACGCGCGAGAAGCAGCGCTCGGTGCCCCTCTCGGATCTTCGGGGCGTCGTCGTTGACGATGACACCGCCACGTTCACCGGTTCATGGCAGACCAGCGTGTCCTCCGATCGATTCATCGGACCCGGCTACCGGCACGACCGCAACCAGGGGCGACCAGGACCCACGGCGACCTTTCGCGCCGCGGGTCTCCAGGTAGGCATCTACGAAGTTCGCCTTGGCTTCCCTCACGGCAGCAACCGTGCCACGGCGGTCATGATCACCGTTCAGACGGGCGACTCGGAGCCCGAGCGCCGCGTCGTTAACCAGCGTCAGAAGCCCCCCATCGACGGGCTGTGGGTCGCGTTGGGCGAATTCCACGTCGAGGACGGCGCCACAGTCACCGTCACCGTGCACGGCGGCGCAGCCGACGGCTATGTCGTCGCGGATGCCGTGCAGCTGCTCCCCCGCTAGCGAGACTTCTTCGGCGCCATCGCCAAGACGTCGATCGACGACGCGAAGTGCACCACGGGCGGCCTCAGTCGCACCTGCCGCGGCAGTTCGAGGCCAGCGAGATCGAACATGTCGTTGACCTCAAGTTCCGCCTCCCCTCCCTGCAACGGCCACGGCACGTGCTGAATGTCGCCGCGCAGGAGGCAGCGCCTCATGGCATACCTGACCCCGTAGCCCACTTTCGAGAAGAGCGAGTACCTCTCGGTGAGGAAGTGCTCTAGCGTCCCTGGCTCCGCGGTGAACACCGGCCCGGTCGGGCCATAGGACCCAGCAAAGTCGGCGGGCGGCGCTCCGCGATGGGTCCGGCGGGAGGTGTAGCGGAAGCCCCCGCCCGCCGCAGGACGGGAGGACATTGAGGCATTGAAGTACGGAAGCGCGAAGCTCGCCCGGGCACCGCGAACGGCCAGGCGCGACTCGGCGTCGAGGCTGAAGAACCAAACCCCCGCCCGGTCGCCGTGACGAACGTAGGTCCGGAGGTTGAGCTCGAGGAAATCGGTCGCCGTGGGCACGGGCGGAGCAAACCGGAAGCGCGTGCGACGCATCTCAAAGGGAACCACGCCGATCCAAGCGTCGCCGTCGAACGTGTCGAGTTCCAGCTCCTTCGGGATGCGCTCCCGGAGCGAGGCCGCTGGCACCGGCCAGTGCAGGAACGCCAGGTCTCCCCAGGTCATTGAAATTGCGTGGCCACCCATGGGCCCATGGTAAGGCGTCCTGAAGCGAGACCCCGAATCGCATGGCGATCTTGCCCGCACCACTGCAAAGTCCCCGTTGGGGGCTCAATGCCCCCCCCAGGGCCATTGCGCCCCCGATATCATCGAGTTGCTGGAACCGCCCCGGACAGCGAAGCGTCTCCGAAAGAAGGCGGCTGGCCGCCCCGCGCCGTGTGCCCTCCCCAAGCTCATCCGTCACCGCCCGCAAACATGAATCCGATCGCATCTCGCACCTCCACCCCCAAGACGGTCTTCCGGGCCATGGCCGCCATGGGCGCCGCCTCCGCGTTGTTGACCCTTTGGGCCGCCCCCACGGCGAGCGCCCACGAAGACGATCCGAAGATCCTCGACCGCCAGCCCGCGGTGCAAGGGACCGGGTACCGCAAGGCAAACGACTTGGCCTTCGGTGGAGCCTCGACCCAACGCTCCTCGAGCACCTCCCAGGGTTTCCCGGCGAACGGATTCGAGCTCGAGAGCTGGCTCACCCTGGGCGATCTTGGGGACAGCAACGACACGGGCAACGACTGCTGGGGCTACGTCTCCCCATCCGGGCGCGAGTACGCGCTGATCGGGACGTCCCGAGCCACGGTGGTGGTCGAGATCTCCGACCCGGGCAATGCCCAGGTCATCGCGCGCATCACAGGGCCCACGAGCCTCTGGCGCGACGTCAAGGTTTACCAGGACCGCGCCTACTCGGTGAGCGAGGGCGGGCAGGGCATCCAGGTCATCGATCTCTCGAACGTTGACGCGGGCGTCGTCACCCTCGAGAACACGGTCACCGGGCAGGGCACCAACGCGACGCACAACGTTGTGATCGACGAGGACAGCGGGTTCCTGTATCGCTGCGGCGGCGGTGGAAACGGCCTGCGCATCTACAGCCTGCAGAACCCTGGCAATCCACAGTACGTGGGTCAGTACAACTCGCGCTACGTGCACGACGCCCAGGTGGTGACCTACACATCGGGCCCCTTCGCCGGGCGCCAGGTCGCGTTCTGCTGTGCCGGCTTCAACAACGGCTTCGGCGACACCGGCCTCACGATCCTCGACGTCACGAACAAATCGAACATCCAGGTGATGAGTCAGGTCGCTTACCCCGACCGCGAATACAGCCACCAGGGCTGGCTCTCTGAGGACAAGACCCGCTTCTACCTAGGCGACGAGCTCGACCAGCGCAACGGCGTGTTCACGACCGTGACCCGCGTTTTCGACGTGAGCAACCTGAACAACGCGTCGTTCATCGGCACGTTCGAGAACGACCTCGCGTGCATCAGCCACAACATGTACGAGCGCGACGGGTACCTCTTCCAGGCCAACTACACGTCGGGCCTGCGCGTCTTCGACGTGGGCGCTGACCCGAACTCCCCGGCCGAAGTGGCCTACTTCGACACGGCGCCGAGCCGCAACACGTCGTCCTTCAACGGTCTTTGGAGCTGCTACCCGTACTTCCCTAGCGGCACGATCATCGGCAGCGACCTCGAGCGCGGGCTCTTCGTTTGGACGTTCGACCCGCTTCACGTGGACGTCACCCAACCGGCCCTCGATGCCCTCGACTCCAGCGGCGAGGCGGTGACCGCCCGGATCACGGAGTACACGCCCGGCAACTTCGACGCTTCGTCCGCCAAGCTCGTGGTGGACGACGGCAATGGCCCAGTGGAGATCCCGATGACCGCCACAGGGACCACTGGCGAGTACGCTGGCACGATCCCCGGTTTCCCGTGCGGTAGCGAGATCGAGTGGTACGTCTCTGCCCGCACGCTGTCGGGCGTCGAGTCCACGTTCCCCTTGAGCGCGCCCGCGGTGCCCTTCGTGTCCATCGCCGGCGAGCTGGTTTCGAACTTCGTCTTCGATGACATGCAGGACGACACGGGCTGGACCGGCGGCCTACCCGGCGATACCGCGAGCACGGGCGTATGGATCCGGGGCATCCCGACCGGCTCGGACGCCCAGCCCGGCTACGACCACACCGAGCTCGGAAGGCGCTGCTGGTTCACTGGGCAAGGGCTCATGGGCAACAACACCGACAACGACGTGGACTTCGGATTCACGACGCTGGTGACGCGGGTCTACGACCTCTCGGCCCTCAACGTGCCCACCGTCGAGTACTACCGCTGGTACTCGAACGACCAGGGCAACAACGCCCCCGATGACGCGTTCGTCGTCGAGATCTCCAATGACGGAGGTTCCACCTGGACCACCGTCGAGAGCCTCGGTCCGAACGATGACGGAACGACGGGCGGCTGGTGCCGCGCATCATTCTTCGTGTCGGACTTCGTGGCGCCGACGGCCCAGGTCCAGATGCGGTTCACCGCGTCGGACACCGGCACCATCAGCATCGTCGAAGCCGCGATCGACGACTTCCGCATCGTGGACGCCACGTGCAACCAAGCCATCGGCACGTCGTACTGCACGGCCATCCCCAACTCCACCGGCGCCGTCGGTGAGATCGAGGGGCAAGGTTCGACGTTCGTCATCGTCAATAACCTCGAGCTGCTGGCTGGCCACTTGCCCCCGAATCAGTTCGGCTTCTTCGTGGTCTCCGCTGACCAGGCCTTCGTGCCCAACCCCGGCGGAAGCCAAGGCAACCTCTGCGTGTCGGGCACGATTGGCCGCTTGAGTCGAAACTCAC
>CAJXRJ010000152.1 GCA_913058555.1 uncultured bacterium | reverse complement strand
CCGCAGGGGAGTGCTCTTCCTCCCTTCCTTCGCCCGTGGCCCATGCGCCGGTGCACCCGACGAGGTTCTCGGTGTTCGTCGCGGCCACCAACTCCCCGGAAAGGCGCGGCAGGTCTCCGCCGAAATGGTGGGTGGCGAAGGTGAACAGCAGGTCGGGGCGGGCTCCGTCTAGCCGGCTCTCGATCTCCTCCGCGACCTCAGCCACGGCGGCCTCGAGGTCGGCCTCGGTGGAGAGGGCGGCGGCGCAAACGGGCCGTGCCGGGCCGCCACCCGGGGTGGAAGGCATCGGGTCCGGGGACATCGTCGGCCTAGACCAGCTTCTCGACGTCGCCGAGGAACTTCCAATCAGCGACGAGGCTGGCGGCGAATTTGTGGTCCCGCTCCTTGACGGCCACCCCATAGGTGGCCGTTCCGCGGATCCACTGATCGCGCTCCTCTGGCGTGCCTTGCTCGGCCGCCCAGATGTCGACGTCGTGCATGACGACTTCGAAACCGTTGGATTCGTCAAAGCGGCCGATTACGGCGCTTCCGTCTGTGCACTGGATCACGAGATTGAGCCCGTGGGGTGCGTTCATGATGTTGCTCGACATGGCGGGCGAAGATTGTAGGCCGCGCACGGACGCCGTGGGGCTGTATCCTCTCTGGCCTCATGCAGGCTTCTGAATGGATTTGGATGGACGGGACCTTGGTCCCGTGGGCGGACGCAACGGTTCACGCTACGGCGCACAGCCTTCATTACGGCAATGCGGTGTTTGAGGGCATCCGGGCCTATGCCACCCCAAGCGGCCCCGCGGTGCTTCAGCTCCAGAGGCACGTCAAGCGGATGTTCCAGAGCTGCTCCGTCCTTCGCATGGAGGTCCCCTATACCCCCGACGAGATCGAGGCGGCGATCCTCGAGGTCGTGGGGAGGAACGGGCACAAGGCCTGCTACATCCGACCGCTGGTCTTCCGGGGCCCTGGGGCCCTCGGCGTCTTGCCGAAGGACAACCCGGTCCAGGTCATGATCGCGACCATGGA
Organism: uncultured bacterium; assembly: GCA_913058555.1. Classification (GTDB taxonomy): domain Bacteria; phylum Planctomycetota; class UBA1135; order UBA1135; genus Saltatorellus. The sequence goes on along the minus strand of CAJXRJ010000152.1, from coordinate 11,471 downwards.
GTGGGACTCCCTCCACGGTGACGCGGCCGTGCAAGCCGGAGTGGACGTGGGCTTCAGCTCGTGGCGCCGCATGGCCCCGGGCACGCACCCCTCCATGGCGAAGGCCTCCGGCAACTACCTCAACTCTCAGCTGGTGGTCCAGGAGGCCCAGCGCCACGGCTACGCCGAGGGGCTGGTCTTGGACGTCGACGGCTACCTGAGCGAAGGGAGCGGTGAAAACGTCTTCCTGGTGCAAGAAGGGACCATTTTGACGCCCCCCATCGGGAACTCGATCCTCGCGGGGATCACGCGCCTGATGGTGATGCAGCTCTGCGACGAGTTGGGGATTACGATCCGCGAGGCCCGGATCCCGCGCGAGGCGGTGTTTTTCTCCGAGGAGATGTTCATGACGGGCACCGCGGCCGAGATCACGCCCGTTCGCAGCGTCGACCAGCACCCTTTCCCGGTGGCGGCCCCAGGCCCCGTCACCGCCAGGCTGCAGGACGCGTTCTTTGCTCTGGTGCGCGGCGAGGTCGCTGACCGCCACGGCTGGCTGACCCACGTCGGCGGCGCGAGCGCGTGAGTGGAACGAAGATCCCCGACGGGGCCCGCGACGGAGCGCCGCTTCTCGACGCAGAGGGCGCGGCTGCCATGCGCTTGGAGCTCCACGGGGATTGGCGCGTGGAGCCGGAGCCAGGGCGCCTCGAGCGGTCAGTGACCGCCCGGGACTTCGCGGCGGCCCTGCGGCTGGTGAACGGGATTGGCGCGGCGGCCGAAGAGGAGAATCACCACCCCGATCTCGCCATCACCGGCTACCGCAACGTCTCGATCTCGCTCACGACCCACGATGCGGGTGGCCTAACGGTGAACGACTTTGTGCTAGCGCGACGATTCGACGCGTTGGCCGAGGCTCTCTGATCTCACCGGCGCAGTGCTGCCTTGCGAATCGGGAGCTCCGGCCGATCGGTTGTCCGGGGGCGCTCGATGTGAGAGGCACAGGGCCCCGATCCGGTGATTTGGGCACCCCCGTCGACAGTACACTGGGCCCATGCTGCTTTCCGGGTCTTCGAAGCGTGACGTTGCCGTTCTCTCCCACCTGACTTTGGGTCTGACGCTGATCGCGTCATCGTCGGCGGCGCCAAGCCCCCAGGCCGGCGATCGAAAGAACGATCCGCAGTCCGACCTGCCCGCGGACCTCGAGGTCCCGCCGGCGCCCGCCCTGGATCCGATCGCGGAGCACGCGACCTTCGCCGTGCCCCCCGGATTCGAAGTGCAGCTCGTCGCCGCGGAACCCCTGACGGTCGATCCGGTTCAGCTGACCTTCGACGAGCAGGGGCGACTGTGGGTTGTCGAGATGACGGCGTTCATGCAAGACGCCGATGGTCGCGACGAGCTGGAGCCAATCTGCACGATCGCGATCCTGTCGGATACCGACGGCGACGGGACCATGGACGAGCGACAGGACTTCGCCAAGAACCTCGTGCTGCCCAGGGGCGTCGCACCCATGCACGGGGGCGCGCTTTGCATCCTGCCACCGGAGTTGGTTTTCCTGCGGGACGACGACGGGGACGGGGAATTCGACACGCGCGAAGTCGTTGCGACCGGCCTACGCCAGGGGCTCAACAACCCGGAGCACGCGATCAACTCGCCGACGGTGGGTATCGACAACTGGGTGCACTTCGCGAACTGGAACAAGATCGTGCGCCGCGTCTTCAACGAGGAGGGCGAACCCGTGTGGGAAACGCGCTCCGTGCGCGGCGGCGGGCAGTGGGGGCTCTCGATGGACGAGCTCGGGCGCGCGCTGCGCAACACGAACCCGAATCCGCTCTACATGGATGTCGTTCCGTCGGCCTACGGCGTCAGGAATCGGCACCAGCGCGGGTTTCGCGGGAACTTCACGAACGTTGGCGCGAAGAACGAGGTGTTCCCGTCGCGCATGAACCCCGGCGTCAACCGCGGCTATCAAGAGCGCACGCTGCGGGACGATTTCACGCTGCACTTCTTCACGGCTGCCTGTGCGCCTACGGCTCTCAAGGGGGACGGCCTCGGCAAGGACGTCCGAGGAGACATCTTCGTTGCGGAGCCGTCGGGCAATCTCATCAAGCGCTACTCGATGAAGTCCAGCTCCGACGAGCCGGCGCCCAAGGCGACGAGCGTCCATGCGAAGACGGACTTTATGACCTCGACGGACGAGCGTTTCCGTCCCGTGGCCATGACGACGGGCCCGGACGGCGCGCTGTACATCGCGGACCTCTACCGTGGCATTCTCCAGCATCGCGTCTTCATGACGACCTTCCTGCGCAAGCAGGTGCTGGCGCGTGGCCTCGATAAGCCCCTCGGACAAGGGCGCATCTGGCGCATCGTGAAGGCGGGCACCTCGCCCAAATCCCCGGTGGGGCCCGGGGCCCTTCTCGACGCCTCGCTCAGCGAACTCGTCGGGACACTCTCTTCCGACAACGCATGGGCCCGCGAGCGCGCCCAGCAGATCATCGTGGAAGACTTCGACGGGGAGGCGAGCGTCGTCGCCGCCCTGTGTGAGACCGTCAAGTCGGGGCCCGAAGCGATGGGTCGTATCCATGGCCTCTGGTGCCTCGCTGGGATTGGCTTTGCGGACGAGGCCACGGTGGCCGATGCCCTCGCTGATAAGGACCCCCGCGTGCGCGCTGCGGCCCTCCAGGTGGCCGAGCCTATGCTCGATCTAGAGGGCAACAAACTCTTCGCGGCGGTTGCGCCGATGGCGACGGCCGAGGGGAACGCACGTACGCGGCTGCACGCGCTACTGGCCCTTGGGGCCTCGGACAAGCACGAGGTCCTCACCATCTTAGGTGGACGCATGTCCATCGACGCGTCGTCTGCCCTGGAGCGATCGGCGGTGGTGTCGGGGCTCGAGTATCGAGAGGCCGCCTTTCTCCTCGACCTCGCCCGCCGGAGCGAGTGGGCGAAGTCTGCACCGGGCAGGCCGGAACTCTTCAAGGAGCTCAGCGCCTGCGTTGGACGCGAGGGGTTGACCGAGAACCTCGAGGCGATCGTCGACTTGGCCCTCGAGCGACCGGACTCTTGGATGAGCAAGCCGCTCCTCGATGGACTCTTTGAAACGCGCAAGAAGGGGCCGAAGGGCGAGCGCCTTCCGATACCCCTGCGTGCAAAGCCCGTGGCCCTTACGGTTCCCGCGACTGAGCCCAAGAGCGCCCTCGCGAAGCTCGCGTCCACGGTGGACGAGGGCTGCACATGGCCCGGCAAGCCTGGTGCGGTGGAGATCGAGCTGCCCCGGGAGCTGACCGCGGCGGAGACCGCTCAGTACGCCCACGGCGCCTCGGTGTTCGCCACCGCCTGCGCCACGTGCCACCAGAGCCACGGCGGCGGGCAGGACGGCAAGGCGCCGACCCTGCGGGGGACGCAGTACTCGGTGGGGGACGAGGCCCGGCTCGCGCGGATCCTGCTCCACGGTCTGGAGGGGCCGCTCGAGATCGACGGCAAGACCTGGAACATGGAGATGCCGCGCTTTGAAGGTAGCGACGAGGACCTGGCCGCGGTGTTGACGTTCATTCGCCGTAGCTGGGGCAATGGCGCCGATCCGGTCACGGCCGAGACGGTGGCCCGTGAGAGGGCGGCGGCTGGCGGTCGCACCAAGCCCCTCACCGCTGCCGAGCTCAAGTGAAGGGAATGTCCTGGCGGACAACGGGACGCGGCCCTCAAGGTTTCCGTGGATCGCGCCGACGGTCATTGGATGCGTCCCTCCCTTGCAGGGCCTCGGCCCCAGGTCCCCCCGAGCGCAGGCTTCACGATGGTGGAGCTCTCCATCTCGGTGGGAATTCTCGTCACGGTGCTGATGGCCGGCATGCAGAGCAATCTGAGTGCACGCCGGCTGGCGACAGAGGCCAAAGAGACACAGGCGGCGGTCCGCGCCATCGAGGCGGCCCGGTCGATCCTCGAGGTCGCGGAACTTTCGGACATCGTGGACGCCGGCGGCGACGTCGAGCCAGGACTGGCCCTGGCGATCGACCCTGAGCTCCCGGATCAAGTGGTCACCTACGGCATGCCTGATTGGGCGCCAGGGGATCCGGTCCCACCGGTTCTGGGGGTGCGAATCACCGTCAACTGGACTTCGTCCTTGGGCCAAACGCGCACCATGAGCGTGCACGACGCGGAGCGGTGATGGGGCGGCTCCATCGACCGAACGGGGGCTTCACCTTGCTGGAGCTCATGATGTCCTTGGCCATCCTCGCGGGGCTCCTCGGGCTCTTCGCGGTTTCCCTCGAGACCACGGCGAAAGACGATGCCAATCAGGCCCATCTAGCGGTGATCCGCAGGGACGGGCAGGAGGTTCTCAAGGAAATCAAGCAGCTCCTCACGCGCTCCCAGGTGGTGGCCGGATTCCCTGAGACCTTCGCCGACGGAGACATCACGGCGACGTTCCCGGCCCTCGCGAGCGGGACCGCGCACGCGGTGCCAGGTCATCCTCCTAGCCGCGAGATCGCGTTCTTGAACCCCAGTGACAGCGACGGCGATGGGTGGTTCGACACCGACGCCTACGGCGCGATCCTCTGGTCCGCTACCCCCTCGGCCATCGTGATTGACGGTGGTCCGGACGGAGCGAATCGGATCCGGTTCATCGATTCCAGCGGCGCGGTGCGGCTCCTTTCGCGGCGAGCCACCGCCCTCGAAATCGACGACTCCGCGAGCACCGGGTTCACGATCCCCCTGAACACGCTGCGGATCCGCGTCCACTACAGCCGGGACCCCCTCCACCAGGACTCGGGGCTCAGCCCGGAGACGTTTGAGACTCTGATCTCCCTTTCGAAGGACAAGACCCTCCCATGAGGATCCGCCGCACCAACCCTCGGACGCCCGGCCCAAAGGACGGCGTCGTTCTTATCTGGACCGTCTTTGCCGCGATCGTGATCCTCGGGTCGTCGTTCGTCACCGGGAGTCTTGCGAAGACCGCGAACATCCGTGCGAAGACCGCGGTGGCGCGCGGCACGGCCGAGGCGAGCAGCCACGCCGCCGTCGAGGCCGCCACGGAGGCGATTCGCGCGAGCTTGAAGAGGGGAGCGACCCCGCCGGCGACCGGCAGCTTCACCGTAGGCGGCGAGACGGTCACGTACTCGATTCAGCAGGATACGGCGCCGGTGTCCCTCCAGGACAGCGGCGGGCTCCATCAGATGGGGTCCGTGTACCGCGTCGTTGGCATGGGGCAGTCGGGAAGCGTCGCAAGGACCATGCGCCGGATGACCCGGGCTGCACTGATCCCCATCTTCCAGTTCTCGATCTTCTACGAGAACGACCTCGAGTTCTACAACCCGCAGACCTGGAACATCCGGGGCCGCGTGCACTGCAACTCCGATATCTACCTTCGGGCCCAGCGCAACGTCACTTTCGACACGAACTACGTGCACACTGCGGGGTCCCTCTACGGCCGCGCACCCTTTGGGACCTGGAATTCGTTGGCTGGCGTGGCCCCCTCCATTCGTCGGTGGGTGCCGGATCCATTTGACACTTCCGCTGCCGTGGACATGGAAACGCTCCCCATCATCGAGGATCTAGCGGGCCTGGGGCTCACGACCACGGGCGGGATCGACACGGACTTCGCTGGTTCAGATCTCAATGGGGATGGGGACTTTGACGACCCAGGTGAGCTGGCGCCGTTTCTTGGGGCAACGCTGGACTTATTCGGAGCCTACGGCGGCCCAGCCGGGGGCGAGACGACCCTTCAGACGGCGGAGAACGGCGTCGTGCCGCTGGCGCCGCCGACTCCCGATGAGATGGCTCCCTTCGTGGCTGCGACTGGCGGGGACTACACCTACGACTCGACTTCCGACACGTACACCCAGGTGGCCGCGGGCACGGGCACCCACGCCCTGGGTGGATACCACGCCGACGCCGGGCTTGTCATTCACACCCGGCCCGACGGTTCTTGGACTGCGACCGATGCCGACGGCTTTGACGTGACCACCGCGATCCAAAGCGCCGTGACGTCTAGCACGATCTACGACAGCCGCCAGGCGGGCGCCACGACGGGCCAACTCCAGCAGCTAGAGCTAGACCTTGGGGCACTGGTGGCCGCGGGCGCCTTCCCGGCGAATGGGCTGATCTACATGTCGGGCGCGGGCGCAGGGACGGGGACGGACGCCAAGGCGTTCACCCTCAAGAACGGAGCCGAGCTCCCCGCGGGCTTGACGGTGGTTTCACCCAACTCCCTCTACATCCAAGGCGACTACAACGTGGTCGACCCCAAACCCGCCTCCGCGATCGGAGATGCGGTGAACCTCCTGTCCAACTCTTGGGACGGGAGCAAAGGGCCGGGCGACCTGCCCCCTGCGACCGAGACGACCTATCACCTGTCGGTGATCGCCGGGGACGTGGAGTCCACGGAGACCGTGCTCTCCGGTGGGCCCCACAACCTCCCGCGTCGCCACGAGAACTGGAACGGCGTGGACGAGCATCTCATCGGGTCCATCGTCTGCCCGTTCCGCTCGCAATACGCGACCGGCGACTTCCAGCTCGGAGGCGACTACTACCTGCCGCCGAACCGATTCTGGGAGTTCGACGACCGCAACAACGACCTCACGCAGCTCCCCCCATTCACGCCTGTGACCGTGGAGGTCGAGGCGATGGTCACCTGGATCCCCAGACCATGAAGCAACGCAAGCGCATTCGATTCGTCCTCCCCGAGATCCAGCGCCGGCTCGTGGCCGTCACGGTGGCCTGCGTCGGGACGTCCGTGGTCCTTGGCGTGTGCCTCACGGCCATGGCCTACACCCAGCTAGCGGGCGCGCTCCCCAGCGACGGGGACATCGTCATGGAACGGATGCCGGGCGCCCTTTGGCGCACGGCCCTCGTGGGAATGGCGGTGGCCCTCCCCGCGTTCCTGGCCCTTGCCCTCGCCTTGACCATGCCACTGATGGGCGTGCTCTACCACTTCGGTGCGTTCCTGCGAAGAACGGCCGACGGCAGTCAAGTGGAGGAGTGCAAGCTGCGCGCGCGGGACCCGCTCCAGGGCCTCGCGGCGCTGCTCAACGAGGCCACCGCGGAGAAACGGCGGGTGAACGGCATGGCGCCGCCGAACGACGAGCGCGCGGCGGCCTGAGCGGCTACTTGCAGACGCGCCAGTCGGTGACGGAGTCAGCCTGTTTGATGCCGACTCCGACGGTTCCGGGTGCTACCTGGTCGAAGACTGTCCGGTCATTCAGTTGAAGCACGATGCGGTCGCCCTCGTAGAGGATCGTGAGCGAATTGTTGCCGCCCTCGTGCCAGTACTTGCTGCTAGCGAGGTCGAAGCCGTTGCCTGCGCCTGCCGACGGCATGGCCACCACGGCGTCGTCTCCTGTCACGGTGACGCGGTGCCCTTTCAGGGGCTTCACGGGGAATTCGAAGCCCTTGCTGTTCTCCAGCTCTGGTGCCGGAGCCCACCGATGCTCGCCCTTCCGCATCACGCGCGGGTTCTTCCAGAGCATCTGGATGTCGTCGTCGCCGCCGTGGATCTGGAAGCCGAAGGATCCCGTGAGGTCCATCCCGTCGAGTAGATCCGCTGCGGGTACGCCGTTGACCCAGGTACGAATGCGCGGCCCCTCGCAGACGATGCGGTAGTGGTTCCAGTCCTTGAGTTTGAAGGCCATCCGTGCGGCCTCGTTGTCATCGAGATCGTCGAGCCATCCGCGGCGGCCCTCTTCGAAGATGCCCGCGGACCACTTCCGGGGGGTAGGATCGATTTCGGCCTGGTAACCCTGCATGCGGCCGCCATTGACGTGGCTGCGTAGCTGGATGCCGGAGTTGCCGAGCACCGCGATCTTCAGATCGACCTCGAATTCGAAGTCCCCGAATTCCTCCTTTGAAACGAGGAAACTCTGGCGCCGCTTCGGTCCTGCATCGCCGATTAGGACGCCGTCTTCGACGCGGTACGTGGCGTCCCCAACGTTGAACCAACTGGAGAGATCGTCGTTGGGCGTAAAGAGCGGAGCGGGCTGATCGTCGGCTTTCGCGGGTGCCTTCGCTTCCGACTCCGCAAGGGGGCGAATTCGCAGTCCGCGGACCCAGACTTCGTCCCCGTGATCCTGGAGCAGGATGTGGCCCGCTGCGGGTGCGGCAAAGTTCGGGTTGCCTTTGAACTTGCTGTCCGCAAGTGCCGCCTTCCAAGCGTCGCTGGAGGTGTCAGCAGACATCACCAGCACACCGTCGAGCCAGTGCTCGATCTTGGAGCCGTTCGCGACGACGCGGGCGTCGTGGAACTCGCCCCAGGGCACAAACGGCGATTCCGCAGCGGCTTCCATCACGTCGTAGAGCGCGCCGGCGCGGTGCTCTTTGCTCTTCTCGTCGGCCCACGCGTCGAGCAGCTGGTACTCGGGTCCGATCATCGGCTTGGCTTTCGCCGGGATGCGGTACTTCAGGCCGGAGTTGCTCGCGATGGTCGTCTTCCACTGCCACTGCAGCTCGAAGTTGTCGTAAAGCTCCCGGGTGACGATGTCGCCGCTGCTGGCGGCGCGCGCCACCACGTCTCCGTCGAATCGCCAGCCCGGAGGAACGTCGCTCCCGCTCGCCGACATCCAGAGCTTCGGATCCATGAGGGACTTCCAGCCCGCTGCCTTCTCCTCGGCCGTGAGCGGCGCGGGCGCCCGCTGCGCGTCACGTACGGTGCCCGTTGCGGCCCATTCGGTACCGCGAACGATCAGCCCACGGAACTGCGGATCTCTGTGGGAGGCTTGGCTCGGGATGTTGCCTTTCCAGACGTGGCCCAGGGGAGTGTGGAACACGCGCCCTTTGCCAAAGTTGCGGGTCAGGATCATCGGCTCGTTGTCGCCGGTGCCCCCGGTCTCGGGGTCGGAAAACGCCGTGGCCAGGATGCGGCGGTCGACCCCATGCACGTTGACGAGCTTGTGGTAGAGCTCGTCGGGGTGCATCAGGATCGTGGGCATCGTGCGGGTCACGGGGTGATCGCGATCGATGACGTCCACGTCAAACGGGTGGAACCGGCCATGCCCGGTGCCCTTGCGCCAAAGGTCGCCGATCATGCGCTCGTAGTCGGGCCATCGGGCGCCGGAGTTGTCCGCTGCGTGCACCGCGACCACGCCGGTACCCCCGCGGATGGCGTCCAGGAACACCGCGTGGGCCGCGTCGCCCCAGCCCTTGCCGTTGTAATCGAGCACGAAGGCGGCGTACTTCGAAACGGCACCGGCGTCGCTCAGGTCCTTGGCCGGCTCGTAGGTCACGTCGACAGCGAATCGCCCGGACTCCTCCAGGATCCTCGCGAGGGACGGGGTCGTCCACTGCCAGTCGTGATTGTTGGCACCAGAGATGACAAGGACGGGAATCTTGTCTGAGCTGGCTTGGGCGTCGACGGACGGCGCTTGGGCGAACGCGGCGAGCGGGCAGAGCACTGAGGCTGCGACGAGCCTGATCGAGGAGAAGGTCACCATGCCCCGAGCATAAGGGGCGGACCCGTCCTGGGCTGGGCGAGTTGGGACGTGCTGTCCGCTACCTCCCGATTCGCCACTCCGATCCGGTAGGGACCACGTGAACCGTGATGCCGCTCGCCGTGCGTAGCCCATTGGGTTCCGTTTCGGGGAAAGTCGCCGCTCGCCCGTCGAAAAGGGCCACCGTGCTGCGACCGAGCACTCGCATTTGATCTCCCTGCACCGCGGCGCACGTGCCCTCCGAGACGCCGATTCCAAGGGTCCCCGGACGGTCCATGAGCGCCGTGAGGAGCCGCCCCTCGCGCTTCCGCTCCGCGAAGTGCTGGTCCACGATCACGCCCGGGATCAGGCCGAGGCCCATCGCGCTCTCCATGGCGCCCGCCGTATACGGCGCAGGGTCGGGGGAGCCAGCGATCATGAACTCACCCAGGACAGCGGCGCCCGCGCTTGTACCGCCCACGACGGTCCCGGCGAGATGAACTGCGCGGATGTCCTGGTCCAGGCCCTGGGCCTTCAGGTGCTCCATCAGGCGGGTCTGGCTACCGCCTCCCATCCAGACGATGTCGGCGGCGCGGATCTGCGCCCGAGCGGCTGCGGCGTCTTCCTCCAGGATGCTGACGGAGTAGGCTCCTCCTTCTCGCCACATCTCGGCCGATGCGAGGCCACGATCCTCACGCTGGCTGGCATGGGGTATCACGACCACGGAAGGACTTTCCGGCCCGCTCCGGGCCAGCTGCAGCGCCTCCTGGACGGCCTCCTGCGGCGTTCCACCACCCCCGACAGCGAGCACGGGTCCACCCCTGGCGTCGCTCCCTGAGGAAGGGGCTACACAGCCCGTCAGGACCCCCAGAAGTACCGTCAGGACGTGGCTGATTCGAAGTGGGACAGTCTTCATACTGGTTTGATGGAATGTGGCCGAGCGATGGGGGTTTTCCTGCTGTGAACGGTCAGCGTGTGCCGAATTCGGCCTTGGGATGAATCTACTCGAGGAAGTGAGACTGCCGGTTGGCCTTGATCCAGGATGGACTGCCGCTTTGGTGTCCGAGCTGGAAACCGCGGAGCGTGAGCTGCCATCGCTCAGCGTCGCGGCCCTCGAATTGGCCGAACTCGCCGTCAGCGGTGAGTATGACGCTGAAGTGGTCGGTGCGGTGCTTGAGCGCGACGAGAAGCTGCGCTCGCAGGTTCTGCGCATGGCGAACTCGGCCATCTACGCCGCGGAGTCCCACATCGACAGCACCGCCGTCGCTGCCCAGCGAATCGGCATGCGCGCCCTGTGGGAGATCGCCGTCGTCGACGTTGCACGGCTCCAGGTCTTCGGTCCGGTGCTTGGCCAGGTCCTTGGGGGCTCCAAGATGTGGACCCTCGCCCGACTGGCGGGCGCCATCTCCCACCGTCTTTCCGCGTCGAAGCTCGGCAAGAGCAAGGCCTCCATCCTCGCCGGTCTCATCCTCTGCGTCGGTCCGCCACTCGCGCACCAGCTCATCCGCCGGGTCGAAGAGCGTGCCCGCCAGACGCTCGCCTCGCGCGTTCGCCGCGAAGTCACCAACCGCCTCGCGCCAAAGCTCGGTGTGATGCTTGTGGAGGCCTGGTCCCTCTCCGACTCCATCGCCACCGCCGCGTCATCCTTCGCCGACGGCAGGGGTGAACTCCCCGAAGACCGTGAAGCCCAAGTCGCCGTCTTCTCTGTCTCCTTGGCGCGCTACGTAACCGCCCGGGGCACCGACTCGCTCAACATCTGCCTCCGCTGGCCCACCGCCGTCGCCCTCGAAATCGCCGCCGACGAACTCGACCAGATCGTCACCGCAGCGACCAGCATCGACGACAACCCCATCGGGTTCTAGGGTCCGCGCCGGGAGCGAGGAGCCGGGCACCCTGGCCCTGCCCCGAGTCCGCTCCGCCGACGGACCAAGGAAGGGGTAGCAACCGGAGGCCTGAGAGCCCCGGCGCCAATTGGGGGGGATGGGGGGCTGTGAGCCCTCCAGCTTCGGTCAGACTCCGCGCAGCGGAGGGGGAGGCCAGGGCCGAACGGGCGGTTGCGCGAAGGTGTGAGTGGGGGCCGAACCTCCTGCCTGCAGAGAGGATCTG